>JBKKAE010000393.1:0-3735 GCA_046714835.1 Actinomycetota bacterium
GAGCGGGGGTACACGCTGTCCGGTGGCGAGCGCCAGCGCGTCGCGCTGGCGCGCGCCATCGTGCGCGAGCCGCGGGTGCTGATCCTCGACGACGCGACGTCCTCGGTCGATGCCGCGGTCGAGGCGCAGATCCTCGCGGCCCTACGCGAGGATCTGCACACGACCCTCGTGGTGATCGCCTACCGACTGTCGACGATCCGTCTGGCCGATCGGGTCCTCTTCCTCGAGGGAGGTCGCGTGTCGGCGACGGGCACCCACGACGAGCTTATGGCCGCGGCTCCCGGCTACGCGGCCATCATCCGCGCGTACGAGCGGGGCGAACGATGAGCACGCAGGCAGGCGTCATCCCCGAGGAGGACGACTTCGAGGTGCCCGAGGAGCTCCGCAGCTCCTTCGCGGTGCTGCGCCGTGGGATCCGCGAGAGCCCCGAGCTCCGCGCGGGCCTCCTGTTCACGGTGATCATCTCGCTCGGCGTCGTGGTGGCGCACCTCACCACGCCCGTGCTGATCCAGCTCGTGTTCGACCACGGCTTCGACGGTGGGTTCCGACCGGTGTACGTGGGGAGCGCGTGCGCCGCCGCCTTGGCCCTGGTGGTACTGACGTTCGTGACGTCGCGCGCCGCGGGTCGTCGCCTGGTCCGAGCAGCGGAGGGCGCGATGATGGGACTGCGAATCCGGACCTTCGCCCACATCCATCGGCTTTCGATCGCCGAACAGTCCGACGAGAAGCGCGGGGTATTCGTCGCACGGGTGACCGCCGACGTCGACGCGATGCAGCAGTTCATGGAGTGGGGTGGCATCGCGTGGATCTGGGCCGGGGTCCAGGTCGTCGCGTCCCTGGCCTTGATGCTCGTGTTCTCCTGGCAGCTGACGCTCGCGATCGTGGCCCTGGTCGTGCCGTTGATCCTCATCGTCTGGTCGCTCCAGAATCGGCTCTCCGCCGCGTACGACGCGGCACGGACGCGCGTCGGGGAGATGCTCTCGGAGGTCTCGGAGTCCGTGATGGGAGCCGCGGTCGTCCGCGCCTACGGGCTGGACGAGCGCACGTTCGGCCGCGTGCGCGGCGCGATCGACCGCCGCTACCGGGCGGAGGTCCTCGCGCACTTCCGCTCGGCCACACTGTTCCCGCTCTCGACGGTGTTCTACGCGCTCGCCGTCTCCACGGTGGTCGTCCTGGGCGCGAGTTTCGGGCCGGACTGGGGGCTGACGTTCGGCCGGGTGACGGCCTTCCTGTTCCTCGCCGACACGTTCCTGCACGTGTTCACCGATCTGCCGGAGATCTACAGCGAGACGCAGACCGCGATCGCGGGATGGCGCAAGGTCCTGGCGGTTCTCGACCTCCCGGTGGAGATCGTGGAGCCGGTGCCGGGCGTGGAGCTCCCGATGGGGGCGCTCTCGGTCGCGGCGGCGGGCGTCGAGTACTCCTACCGCGAGGGCGGCCCGGTCCTGCACGGGATCACACTGGACGTCGAGGCGGGCGAGCACGTGGCGATCGTCGGCGAGACCGGTTGCGGCAAGACCACGTTCGTGAAGCTGGTCTCGCGACTCGCGGACCCGGCGGCCGGCCGGATCGAGGTCGGCGGGGTCGACCTGCGCGAGATCTCGGCGCCGTCCCGCCAGCGTTCGCTCCGGATGGTGCCGCAAGACGGGTTCTTGTTCGGAACGACGGTGCGCGAGAACGTGCGGGCCGGCCGGAAGGGGGCGACCGACCGCGACGTGGAGACCGCGTTCGAGGAGCTGGGGTTGGGCGACTGGGTCGTGGCGCTCCCGAAGGGGCTGGGGACGCCGGTGGGCGAGCGCGGGGAGGCGCTTTCCGTGGGGGAACGGCAGCTCGTAGCGCTGGCGCGCGCACACATCGCCGACCCCGGCCTGCTGATCCTGGACGAGGCGACGTCGGCGGTCGATCCGGCGACCGAGCGGCGGACGTCCGAGGCGCTCCGCCGTGTGTCCGAAGGCCGAACGACGATCACCGTGGCGCACCGGCTGTCGACGGCGGAAGGCGCGGACCGGGTGTTCGTGTTCGACGCCGGGAGACTCGTGGAGACCGGGACCCACGAAGAGCTCGTCGCGGCCGGAGGCGCGTATGCGCGCCTGTACGAGAGCTGGCTCGGCAACGTGCGAGTGGGCTGATCCCGTACCGTCTGCGAGATCGCCGACAATGACCGAAGATCGATCCGGCACTACCCCTTCGACGAGACCCGTCAAGGGATCACCGACATCGGCTACTGGACTAGGCTGCCGTTCACGCAGATGAAACGACCTAGCGCGGTGGTGGCGCTCGTGGGCCTCATCGGACTCGTCCTGGGTGTCATCTTGGGGTTCAACGTCTCAGGCAGTTGTACCGCTGATTTCGTCCCGGAGGGCGGCACCTGCTACCGATACTTCGGGCGCTACTTCTCGGACCGGACGTACTACGTCGTCAACCTCGGCCTCTGGGGTTTGGGGGCAGGGCTCGTGCTGGGCTTGCTCATCGTGACGGTCAGGTGGCTGTCGCTTCGTCATGCGCCCTCAAACTGAGACACCACCCGACATCGTGCGCGGTGTTCGTCGGTTACCCCTTGACATGGGCTGGCGAGAGGCAACAGCGCCTGACCCGTTCGTGACGCGTCCGCGTGGCGAACGGTGTCGTCGGTAGGCTGCCGGCCTCATGGCCGAATTCCTCGATCAGCTCCGCGCGAGCGCTCAGGCCGCCCTGTTCCCTCTCGGCGGTGAGGTCATCGCCCCGGGTCTTCGCGATCCCGTCGAGGTGCTCCGCGACCGCTACGGCGTCGCCTACATCTCCGCGAGATCGCTCGACGACCTGTGGTTCGCCCAGGGATTCGTGACTGCCGGCGAGCGGCTGTTCCAGATCGATCTCGCGTTGAAACAGGCGAACGGCCGGCTTTCAGAGCTCTTCGGCGAGCTCACCCTGGACGACGATCGCTTCACGCGCACGATCGGCATCAACCGCGCCGGTGCCACGATCGCCGCGGGATGGGATGACACCTCTCGGGCGATGATCGCGCGATTCCGCGAAGGGGTCCTCGCGTGGATCGCCACGATGCCCGCCCCGCCCGTCGAGTACGTCCTGCTCGATGCGTCTCCTGAGATCCCCGATGACGACGCGTCGTGGGCGGCGTGCTGGGCGATGTTCTCGTGGGGTCTCTCCGGCAACTGGGACTTCGAGCTGCTCCGCGTGCACCTCGCCGCGGAGCTGGGTGACGAGGCGGCAGGCCTCCTCCTCCCACCTCTCAGCGGTCATCCGACGGCGCCGGCGGCCGGCCGCCTCGCGGGCGACCTCCTGAGAGAACTCCCCCGCCCGCCTCGCGGTCAGGGGTCGAACGAGTGGGCGATCGCTGGCGCCAAGACCGCCTCCGGCAAGCCCCTCCTCTCGAACGATCCTCATCTGCTCGTCCAGCAACCGGGCGCGTGGGTCGAGCTCCACCTCCGCGCCCCCGGCTACGAGGCTCGCGGAGTGGCGGCACCGTTCGCGCCCGGCATCGTGCTCGGCACGACCGCCCACCACGCGTGGGGCGCCACCAACGTCAGCGGGGACGTCCAGGACCTCTACCTCGAGCGCCTGAACGAGGACGGCACGGCGGCGCGGTACGAAGACGCGTGGGAGCCGATGACCGTGCATCGCGAAGAGATCCGCACCCGGGGCACCGACGAGCCGATCGTCCACGAGGTCCGTGAGACCCGGCACGGCCCGCTCCTCGACTCCTACCTCACCGGCCGCCTCCGCCCGGCCAAGCAC
>JBKKAE010000394.1:0-6364 GCA_046714835.1 Actinomycetota bacterium
GATGGATCGGGTTCCTCGTCTGGAAGCCCACGACGGTCCTCCAACCGCGACCGTCGAACTCCGCCCGCGTCTCGGCGGGCGTGAGCCGGTACTGCGTGAAGTCGTCATGGGCAGGCAGGGCGATCACTTCGAGGTTGCCCGCCACGCAGCGGTCGCCGGCCTCGTGCAACGCCTTCACGCCGGGATGCTCGAGGTCCTCGGTCTGGAAGACGGAGGCTGCCCCTTCGAACGGTCGCGCTTGAAGATCTCGGAGATCCGAAGGACCGCCAGCGGCTCGCTCCCCTCGGAGGTGACGAGCGCAACCGCGTCGGCGCCGCCAAGCCGGTGGGCGCCGTCCTCGTCGACGGAAAGCGTGACGGGGATCGACCAGGGCAGGCCGTTCTGGAGGTGCATCGTCTCGAGCACCGAGTGGTAATCGGCCTCGCCCTGGAACCCCGTGAGGGGTGAGAGCGCGCCGACCGCGAGCATCTCGAGGTCGGACAGCTCGCGCTCGGAGACGACGAGCTTGGGGAGGTTGCGGGCCTCATCGCGGAGCGCGTCCGCTTGGGACCCTTCCACAAGGAGCTGCACGAGGGTTCCCCCGTGTGGATCGAGAGTGGTCATGAGGCAAGGATACGGGTTGACCAGCTGCGCAGCCTTTCTGAGGCGCGTCTCCAGGGCCCCGAGGGTAGACTTGGTGTTTCCCTACCGAAGCGTCCGGTGCCCATGCAGACCCTTCTTTCCGATGACGAGATCGCTTCTTTGAACCTCGATCTCGAGCGTTCACAGCCGAGCGACATCCTGGCGTGGGCGCTCGAGAAGAGCGGCCTCGAGCAGATCGCGATCGCCTCGGCCTTCCAGACCGAGGGCACCGTCGTGATCCACATGGCCACCCGGATCCGGCCGGACGTGCCGATCCTGTTCCTGGAGACCGGGTTCCAGTTCGCAGAGACGCTCGCGTTCAAGCAGCAGCTGACCGAGCGGCTCGGGCTCAACGTCCGAGACCTCGTGGGCGAGTACTCGAACGAGCGTCAGGAAGCCGAGTTCGGGGCGCGGCTCTTCGAGAGCGATCCGGAGATGTGCTGCGAGATCAACAAGGTCCGCCCGATGTTCGAGGCGCTCCGAGGCCTGGACGCGTGGGTGACGTCGGTGCGCCGCGATTCGTCTCCGACCCGTGCCGAGACGCCGATCGTGGAGCGCTACTCGCTGGAGCCCGGGAACGACATCGTGAAGATCAACCCGATGGCGAACTGGACCAAGCCCCAGGTGTGGCGCTACTTGCAGGAGCACGACCTTCCGCACAACCCGCTCTACGACCTGGGGTACTCCTCGATCGGTTGCGCGCCGTGCACGCGTCTCCGCTTCGCGGGCGAACCGGAGCGCGCGGGACGTTGGGCAGGGATCGCCAAGTGGGAGTGCGGGATCCACGTCGGGGAGACCGCGCGCCAGGGCGACGCGGCCCCGTCAGCTTCCTGACAGGGACCGTTCAGGCGACAACCCAGAGCGCCTCGGGCGCCAGGGTCATCTCGAGGCGACGATGCTCGCCGTGTGCGTCGCCGTCCACCTGCGCGGGGAACGGCTTGTCCGACGTCACCACCACGCTCGACGCGTCGTGGATGTAGTCGATGTCGCGCCCCAGCACGTGCCGCGCAGACCCGAACACCTGCCAGGCGATCCTCGGGATGCTCCGGCGCGCGAGCTTCCGCACCGACAGCACGTCGAGGCCCGCGTCCAGCGACGCGTCCGGCGTCATCCGGAGCCCGACGCCCTTGTAATAGGTGTAGGGGTCGGTGCGCCCCACCATCACGGAGAGCGACGGTGTCGGTTCTCCCCCGTCGACCGACAGACGCAGGTCGGGTCGACGGCCGGCGTAGCCGACCATCAGCTCCCAGGCGACCACCCGGAACGCCACCCGGTCGAACTTCTCCTTCGTCTTGGGGAACTTGTTGTCGAGGCGCTTCATCGCGGCCGCGTCGACGCCCGCACCGCAGTTGACCGCGAAGTAGCGACCGTCCGCCCGTCCGAGGTTGAGCTTGAACACCTCGTCGTCGAGCGCCTTCGAGATCAGCATGCCGGTCGCCTCGACGGGATCGAGAGGCAAGCCGAGCGCCCGCACCAAGATGTTGGTCGCCCCGCCGGGGAGCGGCGCCAGCGCCGTCTCGGTACCGGCCAACGCGTTGACGGTCTCGTTGATCGTCCCGTCACCCGACAGCACCGCCACCATGTCCACGCCCTCGGATGCGGCTTGGGCCGCCAGCTCTCGCGCGTGTCCACGTCCCTTGGTCTCCGCGACCTCGAGCCGGAAGTCCGCCGACAGTGCCTTCTCGATCACCGCGAGGACCGGCTTCGAATAGGTACGTGCCACGGGATTGACGATGAGGAGGACCCGGTGGAAGCGCATGAGGTCCAGGCAGTATGCCTCAGCCGCGGGAGTTGCGCATCGGGGATCCGCCCGATACGGGAGGGAGGAGAGCGACCTCGTCTCCGGGGCCGACCGGGGTCGAGCGCGCAGCGCGCTCGCCGTTCACGACGACCGAGCCGACGGCGGCGATCTGGGTGAAGCGTTCGCCGTAGCGCGAAGAGAGGACATCGATCACGTCCCCTGCGCTCTTCCCCTCGGCCTCCACCTCGGAGGCACCCGCAAGCTCGCGGAGAGCGGCGAAGAGCCTCACCCTGACCATGTGTGGCGCCTCTCCTCTCCGGGGCACACTGCTCGACGGCGCACGCCGCGCGTCGGCGCTGATCAAGGGTACCGAGGCCGATGCCGAACCGTTATCGTGCGGAGGAGGACCCGACGATGCCCTTCCTAGCGTTCCTGAGCGACCGATCGCCCGAGGTGGCCCTTCCGGCCCTGCTCGAGGTCGCCCCGGATCTGAAGCTCGAGCCCCTCTCGATGGCATCGCTCGCACACGTCCTCGAGCTCGAGCCAGAGAGCATCCTCGTGGACGCCGGGGAGAACGCCCCGCAGGCGTGGTCGGTGCTGACCGAGCTCCGGGCTCGCGACGCCCGGGTTCCGGCGATGGTGGTCCTCGAGCGCGATCAGCTGGAGCGCTACCCCTGGCACGAGGTCACGGACGAACTGGTGTACCCCGGCGCGCCGGCGGCCGAGCTGCGCGTTCGTCTCGCCATGTTGCGCCGGCGCGCCGGGACGGGCGATGGAACCGTGATCCGTCTCGATGCGATCTCGATCGACACCGAGACCTACCGCGTGACCGTCTCCGGGCGGCCTCTCGACCTCACCTTCAAGGAGTTCGAGCTCCTCCGGTACCTCGCGCAGCATCCGGGCCGCGCCTTCACGCGGCCCTCGCTGCTGCGCGAGGTCTGGGGCTACGACTTCTACGGCGGCACCCGCACCGTCGACGTCCACGTCCGGCGCCTCCGCGCGAAGCTGGGGCCGGAGCACGAGTCCCTGATCGAGACCGTGCGCAGCGTGGGATACCGGGCCGCCGAGCCGGACGCCTGAGGCACCGCTCTTCGGCAACCGGCGGAGGAGCCCGGGGACGGGGGACGCCTTCCGGCCTCCGCCACCGCGGAAGACCTAGCCACGCAGCGCACTCGGAAATGACTCGCACGGGCTCTGCGCCGCAACGCCTCTGCATGCCGATGAAGGGAACACAACAAGAGCAAGGCGCGGAGCCGGCTCAGTCCCTTTCCCCTCGGGGACGCCTCATCCCCTCGGTCGCGGCTCCGGTCTCGCTCGCAGCCCGGGCCGGCGCCCGGGGCGGGAACCCGCCGCCCACGGACGCCGGCTCGGGCCATCTACGAGCCGAGTTCACGCAGAGTTAACGCTCGGGAAACAGCACCCTCCCCACGCTCCCCTACGCTTGGCCGCGACAGCCATGGGCCGCGACAACGATCGGGCACCGACACGGTCGCGGCCAGCCGACCAGCACAGGGGGTGCATCGCACGTGACCACGCCCAAAGAGGTCGTCGCACTCGCCAAGCAGCGCGACGTCCAGATCGTCGACCTGAGGTTCTGTGACCTTCCGGGCCTCACCCAGCACTTCTCCGTCCCGGTTTCCGAACTCACCGAGGGAGTCTTCGAGGACGGTCTCGGGTTCGACGGATCGTCGATCCGCGGGTTCCAGGAGATCCAGGAATCGGACATGCTCCTGGTCCCCGACCCGGACACGGCCTACCTCGACCCGTTCACCCAGCACACCACGCTGAACATCCACTGCTACGTGAAGGACCCCGTCACGGGCGAGTGGTACTCGCGCGACCCTCGCTACATCGCTCGCAAAGCCGAGCTGTACCTGAAGCAGACCGGCATCGCGGATATCTCGAACTGGGGACCGGAGGCCGAGTTCTACATCTTCGACTCGATCCGCTTCGACCAGAACCAGCACGAGGGCTACTACCACATCGATGCCGCGGAGGGCGTGTGGAACTCCGGGCGGGAGCGCAACGCCGACGACACCCCCAACCTCGGCTACAAGCCTCGCTACAAGGAGGGCTACTTCCCCGTCCCGCCGATGGACCACTTCCAGGACTTGCGCTCGGAGATGGTGCTGAACCTCGAGAAGGTCGGCGTGAAGATCGAGGTCCACCACCACGAGGTCGGCACGGCCGGGCAGGCCGAGATCGACATGCGCTACGACTCGCTGCTCCGGACCGCGGACAACGTCATGAAGTACAAGTACGTCGTCAAGAACACGGCGTGGGCGGCCGGCAAGACGGTCACGTTCATGCCGAAGCCGATCTTCCAGGACAACGGCTCGGGGATGCACACCCACCAGAGCCTGTGGAAGGACGACGAGAACCTGTTCTGGGACGAGGTCGGCTACGCGGGCATCTCGGACATGGCCCGGTTCTACATCGGAGGGCTGCTCCACCACGCGCCGTCGCTCCTCGCGTTCACGAACCCGACGACCAACTCCTACCGGCGGCTGGTGCCGGGCTACGAGGCCCCGATCAACCTCGTGTACTCGCAGCGGAACCGCTCGGCGTGCGTGCGGATCCCGGTCTTCTCACGGCTGCCGGCCACCAAGCGCCTCGAGTTCCGCACGCCGGATGCGGCGTGCAACCCCTACCTCGCGTTCAGCGCGATGCTGATGGCGGGGATCGACGGGATCAAGAACAAGATCGAGCCGCCCGAGCCGATGGACAAGGACCTCTACGACCTGCCGCCCGAGGAGAAGGCATCAGTGAAGCAGGTGCCAGGTTCCCTCGAGGAGGTCCTCGACACGCTCGAGGCCGACCACCAGTGGCTGCTCGAGGGCGGGGTCTTCACCCAGGACGTGATCGACACCTGGATCGAGTACAAGCGGGCCCACGAGGTGGACGCGATCAGGCTCCGGCCGCACCCGCACGAGTTCCACATGTATTACGACTGCTGAGGGCCGAACCACCCTGGACGCGAACGAGCGGGCCCGCTTCCCCAGGGGCCCGCTCGGTTCACCTTCGGCTCCGGGCGGGGCCCGAAGCGAGGGGGAAGATTCCCCTGACGCTCGCTATCCGAACGGTCCGGACCGCGTACCGTCACTCTTTCTGTCGGGATGTCGAGAACTCGGCGCCCGCTCCGACCCAGTCGTGAGAGCGCCCCCGATCGGGGGCGCCGAGAGGAAGGGAGTGGTCAGATGAAGTACATCATCGCGATGTTCGGGGACCAGAAGAGAAGGAGACCGACATGCAGAAGGTCACCCCGTTCCTCTGGTTCGACGACAAGGCCGAAGAGGCCGCCGAGTTCTACGTCGACGTGTTCAACAGCCGCCCCGGTGGCTCCCGGGACTCGAAGCTCCTCGGCATCTCGCGCTACGGCGAGGCCGGACCGGGCACGCCCGGCACGGCGATGACCGCGTCGTTCGAGCTCGAGGGACTCGAGTTCACGGCGCTGAACGGCGGGCCCGAGTTCGCGTTCACCGAGGCGACCTCGTTCCACGTCAGCTGCGAGACACAGGAGGAGGTCGACCACTTCTGGAAGGCCCTCACCGACGGCGGCGAGGAGAGCCAGTGCGGGTGGCTGAAGGACCGGTACGGCCTGTCCTGGCAGATCATCCCCACCGCCCTGCACAAGCTGCTCGGAGACCCCGACCCCGGCCGGGCCGAACGGGCCATGAAGGCGATGCTCCAGATGCAGAAGATCGACATCGCGGCGATGGAGCGGGCGGCCGACGCCGCCTAAGGAGGATCGTCCGCGGGTCCTCAGAGGACCGCGGGCGCGACAGCCAGCCCCTCGGCTCGCGCCGCCTCCGAGAGCCGCCGGTCCCACGTCGCGAAGACGAGTTCCGGCGTCCTCACTGCGATGGCGGCAGCGAGGTGCACGGCGTCTGCACCTGAGAGGGCGCGCCGTCCCGCGAGGACCGCCGCCTGCTCCGCCAGCGAGCGATCGAGATGCACCACCGTCGTCCCCGCCCAGAGGCTCCGGAGGCGCCGCACCGCGTC
>JBKKAE010000395.1:0-3749 GCA_046714835.1 Actinomycetota bacterium
TCCCCGCGAGCACCTTGTCCAGCGCGTCGCGTCTGGTCATCTCTGCGAACCGATGTCGTAGAAGCGAATCGCACGAGATCGTCGCGCGGTCGATCCCGGCCTCGGCCAAGGGCGCGGCCAGCCGGTCCAGGAGCACGCCGTTCGTCGTCAGCGAGATGTCGAGGTCGGGACCGACCTCCCGGAACATCCGGACCAGCACGGGGAGGTCGGCCCGAACCAACGGCTCGCCGCCCGTGACCTTCAGGCTCCGCACGCCCAGGCGCACGAAGATCCCGAGGACGCGCGTGAGCTCCTCGAACGTGAGGATCTCGTGCTTGGGGAGCCACGCGAGACCCTCGGCCGGCATGCAGTAGGAGCATCGGAAGTTGCACCGGTCGGTGACGGAGATACGCAGGTCGTCCGCCACGCGACCGAAGGTGTCCACGAGTGGGCCCTCCAAGGGCATCGCAGGCGGCACCGTGGCGCGGTCGCTCATCCCGACAGCCTACCGCCGAGGGTCGTACGGGTCAGGGCTCCTCGGCGGGTGGGAGGCGCAGCAGGAGCGCATGGATCGCATCCTCGATCGCGTCGTCTCGGGTTCGGTCGGCCATCTGGCTTCCGACGGAGAGGCCGAGCACATACATCGCGAGCGGAGTGGCCTTACGCTCGACCCGATGTGCCACCTCGCGCGACGCGGTCAGGAGATGTTCGTTCTCGTGCGCGGAGAGCGCCTCGAGGTGTAGCTCGCCGGCGAGCCTGTCGACCCATTCCATCGTGTGCCTCCCTCGAGTGGGGCAACCTGAGCGGGCGTTCGGCCCGTGGTGTCTGCGCAATCCTAGGACCGTCACCGGGTAGCGACGTGGAGCCGTGGGGAGTCTCGGACGCGGGAGCCGTGGGGAGTCTCTCTGCCGCCGGCGCTAGGCTCCTGGCGTGGACGCAACTCGAGCCGCCGTGCTGACCGTCTCCGACGGGGTCACCAACGGCACCCGAGTCGACGAGTCCGGGGACGTCGCGGTGCAGCTCCTCGATGCAGCGGGGTTCGACGTGTCGGATCGCCGCGTGGTCCCGGACGAGCGACAGGACATCGAGGCAGCCCTCCGAGAGCTGGCCGCCACGCACGGACTGGTCGTCACGACCGGCGGAACGGGCTTCGGTCCGCGGGACGTGACGCCCGAAGCCACCCGGGCCGTCATCGAGCGAGAGGCCCCCGGCCTCGCCGAGCTGATGCGGGCCACCGGCCTCGCGCACACCCCGATGGCCGCTCTCTCCCGTGCGGTCGCGGGCGCGGTCGGACGTGCCCTGATCCTCAATCTTCCCGGGAGCCCTCGGGGCGTCCGGGAGTCGCTCGAGTCCGTGCTCTCCGTGATCCCACATGCGGTGGAGCTCCTCGGCGGCGCGGCGGGGGGGCACCCGACGGGACATCGCGACCACGACGGAGCGCAGCCGCTCGCCGGCGCGCCTCAGACGACGTCGCCGAAGACATCGTGGCCAATGAAATCGTGGGTGGAGGCGAAGGCGGTGCGGATCACGGGCTCGCCTCCGTGCACCGTAGGCAACGCGATGTCCATCGTGCCCGGGGGCGAGGTGCACGGCACCCTCGGATGCGCGGAGTTCGACGCGGCCGCCGGCCGGGGGGCCGCGGAGATCCAGGCGCGCGGGGAGCCAGAGGTTCGCACCTTCCATCACGACCAGGGCGACGTCGAGGTCTACCTCGAGCCGCACGGGGCGACGCCGCGCCTCGTCGTGATCTCGGCCACGGACGTCGCACGCTCGCTCAGAAACGAGATGGCGCGACAGGGCCGCGACGTCCTGCTGCTGGAGCCCCGCACGGAGCGACTCACGCCGGAGGACGAGCCGTCCATCCGCACCCTCGAGGACGTTCAGGTCGGGCCGGATGACGAGGTCGTGTTCACCGATCACGACGCGCCCGACATCGCGGACATGCTGAGTACGCTCCTGCGCTCGCCCGTCGGGTTCATCGGAGTGATGGGCTCCCGCCGCCACGTCGCGCATTACGTCGAAGAGCTTCGGACCCGTGGGTTCGACGACGACGATCTCAGCCGTATCCGCAGCCCTCTGGGTCTGGACCTGGGCGGGCGCCGACCCGAGGAGATCGCGCTCTCGATCGCTGCCGGTCTGGTTGCGGCTCGCCACGATCGCGAAGGGGGGTGGCTGGACCGATGACGTCGGAGACGACCGAGCACGTCCGGAAAGAACCGCGAGCACTGGGAACACGAGTCCGACGAGTACCAGGAGCGCAACCGGGACCAGTTGAACCGCTGGGACTTCCTCGGCTGGGGAGTCTTCGACGGGCCCGAGGACGAGATCCAGGCGCTCGGCGACGTCACCGGGCTCCGTGCGCTCGAGCTCGGCTGCGGTGCCTGCCAGTTCGGGATCAAGGTGGCGAAGCGAGGCGCGGACGTGACAGGCCTGGACTTCTCGTTCGCGCAGCTCCGACATGCCGCCGGGCACTTCGACGAGACCGGTGTCCGGTTCCCGATCGTCCAGGCCAACGGGGAGCGCATCCCGTTCCGGGACGAGGTCTTCGATCTCGTGTTCTGCGATCACGGCGTGATGGGGTTCGCCGATCCCTTCGTGACCGTGCCTGAGGTGGCACGCGTGTTGCGGCCGGGCGGCCGTTTCGTCTTCAACGGCACGACTCCGTGGATCTGGGTCGCGTGGGGCGATCAAGAGGAGGAGCTGCCGGCGAGCCGAGAGATGCGGTCCAACTATTTCGGGCTTCGGTCCACGGAGTTCACCGATCCCTCGTGGCGGACCACCGAATTCCAGCTGACGTACGGAAACTGGATCCGGCTGTTCCGCGCGAACGGGCTCGTGATCGAGGACCTGATCGAGCTCCGGCCCGACGAGAACGCCACCACGACTTACGACGACTACGCGCCGCTCGAGTGGGCGCGCGCCTTCCCGGCCGAGCACATCTGGAAGGTGCGGAAGGAGTGAGCTCCACCGCGCCCGGCCGCCGGATGGCGGGCGCGGCGCTGGCGGCGCTCATCGGACTCGGCGCGGGGCTCGCTTGGCCCATCGCCGAAGCTCGTGCTGATCGCCGGCCGAACGTGATCGTCGTGCTGACCGACGATCAGCGCGCCGACACGTTCGGTGCGATGCCATGGCTCAGCGGGGAGCTGGCGCGGAGTGATTCCGGCTGGGTGGCGTTCCCGGATGCGTTCACGAACACCCCTCTGTGCTGTCCTGCGAGGGCAAGTCTCCTCACGGGCCGGTACGCGCGCCACACCGGCGTCGAGGACAACGATGACGGCGCGAACCTCGACGAGTCCTCCACGTTGGCCACCCGTCTCCACGAGGCCGGCTACCGCACGGGGCTCGTCGGCAAGTACCTCAACCGGTACCCGTTCGACCGGCTCCCGTACGTGCCTGCGGGCTGGGACCGGTTCGTCGCGAAGCGGAACCAGAGCGGGGAGACCGTCTACCGCAACTTCCACGCCGTGGAGCAGGGGTCCCAGGTGTTCGTGCGGGAGTATGCGACCGACTGGTTGGCGGAGAAGGCCGTGGGGTTCGTTGGGACCGCGCCGTCCAGCCGCCCGTTCTTCCTCCTGTTCGCGCCGAGCGCCCCCCATCCACCGTGGATCCCGGCCGAGCGCCACGAGGGCGTCTACGGCGGTCGCTCGGTCGAGGCGGCACCGACCGTGGTGGGCCCGCTGCGCGGCGCGCCGTCCTGGGTCTGTGTCTTAAACACATCTCCGAGCCCACGAGACGGAGCTACATCTAGTAAGCCGTCATCTGCTTTAAAA
>JBKKAE010000396.1:0-2760 GCA_046714835.1 Actinomycetota bacterium
GGCTACGTCGGCGTCTCCCTCGCGGCGGCAGCCGCTGAAGCGGGGTTTCAGGTCACCGGCGTCGACCTCGATGAAGGCAGGATCGCCGATCTCACGGCCGGCGTTCTCTCCGTCCCCGGCGTCGATGAGGCTCTCTACCGATCAGCGCTCGCGACCGGACGACTGACGTTCACCACCGACCGGAAGCAGCTGGTCGGGATCGATATCGTCGCGATCTGCGTGCCTACCCCGATCCGCGATCACGCTCCGGATCTGTCGTACGTCGAAGGCGCGTGCCGCGACGTCGCGGAGAGCCTCGAACCCGGCAAGCTCGTGGTCCTGGAGTCCACGACGTACCCGGGCACCACGGATCAACTCGTTCGCCCGTTGCTGGAGACGTCGGGGCTGGTCGCGGGACGGCAATTCCTCCTCGCGTACTCGCCTGAACGGATCGACCCAGGGAACGCAGAGTTCGGCTTCCGGAACACCCCCAAGATCGTGGGCGGACTGACTCCCGAGTCGACGGGGATGGTGACACTGTTCTACGAGCAGATGGTGGACAAGGTGGTCGCCGTTTCTTCGTGTCGCGCCGCTGAGCTCGCGAAGCTGCTAGAGAACACGTTCCGGCACGTGAACATCGGCCTCGTGAACGAGATGGCGACCCTCTGCCACGAGATGGGAATCGATGTGTGGGAGGTCGTCGAGGCGGCGGCCACCAAACCGTTCGGGTTCATGCGGTTCACGCCCGGCCCCGGAGTGGGGGGTCATTGCATCCCGCTCGACCCCGCGTACCTCGCGTGGCAGGTCCGTCGCGACGCGGGACGCCAGTTCCGCATCCTGGAGCAGGCGCAAGACGTGAACTCTCAGATGCCCAGCTACGTGGCGTCGCGCCTCGGGGAGGGTTTGAACGATCATGGCAAGGCGGTCAAGGGTGCAAGGATCCTGGTCTTGGGCGTGTCGTACAAGCCGAACGTTGGTGACGTCCGGGAGTCTCCCGCGCTGAAGGTGATAGCGCAGCTCCTCCGTCGCGGCGCGACCGTCCTGTTCCACGATCCGTTCACCGACCACGTCGACATCGACGGTCACGTGATCGACGTGTCGTCGCTCAGCCGCCGACTGCTCACGAGCGTCGATTGCGTCGCCGTCCTCACCCCTCACAGCGCGTACGACCTCGACTGGGTGGCTGAGCATTCGATGCTCGTCTTCGACGCCCACAACGCGTACGGGTCGGCGAAACACGACAACGTCATCACGCTCTGAGATGGCGGTCGATCGGTTGCACCGTGCCCCGGATGCGTTGTCTCGGATCGTGGGTGGCGATCTCTACCTGACCGCACCGCATCGACCAACCTTCGACGTGCTGACAGGCAGCGCGACTTCGATCTGGAAGGCGCTTCAGGATGCGCCCACTTACGAGGAGCTCGTCGACTCGTTGGCGGACGCGCACGGTACACAACCGCGAGCGCTCGAAGCTGAGATCAGGAGCTTCCTTGACGACCTGCGAGGACGTGGCTGGATCGTGGTGGGGCCTTGAACACCACGACGCTGCCGATCCTTTCGATGGCTCAGCGCATCGCGGCCTACACAACCGGAGAAGCCGATCCGATGCGCGTCCCCACCGACAGATGGCGGCCGCTGCTGGGCATACTCGTCTCCCAGAGACTCACTGGGCTGGCCGTGGCCGCCCTCGAGGGAGGAAGCCTCGAGCTGACCGATGAGCAACACGCTGACCTCCTGGAGCGTCAGCGGGAAGCCATGCTCCGTTCGTTGGCGACCGAGCGGACTCTCCTCGAGCTCGCCGGCTCGCTCTCGGATATCGGCGTCTCCTCCATCGTCCTGAAAGGCCCCGCGCTCGCCCACACGGTCTATCCCGAGCCCGAGTGGCGTCCGTTCGGTGATCTCGACCTGTTGGTCCGTGGGCGGGATTGGGCATCGGCGAGGAGCGCGGTGGAGACGCTCGGGTTCCGTCGGAACGTGCCGGAGCCTCGGCCCGGGTTCGACGTTCGGTTCGGGAAGGCGGCGACCCATTCGAACGCGGACGGCCTGCAGGTAGATCTCCATCGGACGCTCGTCCTCGGCCCGTTCGGGCTCTGGATCGAACCCGAGGCCCTATTCTCGGCGACCACCGAGTTCAGCCTCGGAGGGCGTCGTCTCATGCGACTCGATGATGAGGCCTTGTTCCTGCACGCGTGTGTGCATGCGTCACTCGGATGGGCACCCCCGTTGCTCCTTCCCGTACGCGATGTCGCGCAGATCGGTGCCGGGGTGCGATTGGATCGGAGCGTGATGGCCGATCGGATCCGCGCCTGGCGTCTCGCGCCGGTGGTGGCGCACGCCCTTGAGGTCGCGGAGGAGCTGTCGGGCACGGTCGTGCCCGCGCTCGACGGGGTCCTCGACGGGATCGACGTCGGCGAGGTGGAGCGGAAAGCGCTCCTCGCCTACACGACCGGTCGCAGGCGGCGGGGTGGACTCGACCTCTCGATGGTGCAGGCGATTCCGGGCTTGAGAGCCAAGGCCGCGTACCTTCGCGACCTGCTCGTCCCGACGAAGGAGTTCCTTGAGGCGCGCTCACGCGGAGCGAACGGCAGGGGTTCGTACCGGCGGCGATGGACTGTGCCGCTGGGATGGATGAAGAGGAACACCGTGATCTCTCGACGACGGAAGGAATCCCATGTGCGGTATCGCGGGCGTCCTTGACGTCACCGGTGCGCGCGCGGAGGCGTTGCCGCGGGGGCGCGCCCCCCCGGGGGGGGGGGGGGGGCCGCCCAGGGGCCCCGCCCC
>JBKKAE010000397.1:0-7841 GCA_046714835.1 Actinomycetota bacterium
ATGTAGACGACGGCGGGGATCCGCTCGGCAAGCGATTTGAACTTCACGGCCTCCGACCGGAGCTCCGACTCGAGCCGTTTCTGCTCCGAGATGTCCTCGTACAGCCCCTGCACGTACTCGGGCTCGCCCGCCTCGTTCATGACCACCGAACCGCGGTCGCGGATCCACACGATGCTGCCGTCGGGGCGGATCATCCGGTATTCGAGGGTGAACGGATCGCCTGCGCGGATCGCATCGCGGAGCGCCTGCACCGCCTGTTCGCGATCGTCGGGATGGAGGTGAGTGGACCACGCGCTGTCGGTGACGAACGCGTCGGCCGACAAACCGAGGACGGTCTCGACCTGCGGGCTGACGTAGATCGAGGTCATCTCCTCGTCGGCCGTGTCCATGTAGGTGACGGCGGGCAGCTGCTCCACGAGGCTGCGGTAGCGGCGCTCGAGCTCCTGCAGCCGGAGCTCCGCTTCCTTGCGTTGCGTGATGTCGTAGAAGGAGCCGAGGACGTACTCCGGCTCGCCCCGATCGTTCCGGACGGTGGTCGCGGAGTCGCTCACCCAGATCACGCGTCCGTCGTCTCGGACCAGCCGGTACTCGAGGGTGAACGGCTTCCCCGAACGAACGCCGTCCACCGTCTCCCGTCGTGCTCGCTCGCGATCCTCCGGATGGACCCGCTCCGCCCACTCGTCGCCCGTCGCCCCGGAGGGACGCCCGAGCAGGTCGTTGATCTGTGGGCTGACGAAGAGGTTGGCCAGGCTCTCGTCCGGGACGTCGATGTAGGTCACGATCGGCAGCCGTTCGATCAACGTCCGGTAGCGTTGTTCCGCATCGGCGGCGTGTGACTCCGCTTCCTTCTCGCGGGTGATGTCCACGATGAGCCCGATCCAGTGCGCCGGGCGTCCCTCCGCCGCATCGACGTGCACCGTTTCGTCTCGGATCCACACGGTGCGACCGTCGGCGGTGACCATGCGGTACTCCTCCATGTAGGGCGACGACGTGGCGTCCGCGGCCTCGTCGGCCGCCTCCACGCGCTCGAGGTCGTCCGGATGCACGAGGGTGAACCAGAAGTCCCTGGAGCGGACGAACCGCTCCGGCGGATAACCGGTCAGCTCCTCGATGCGGGGGCTCATGTACGCGATCTTCCCGTTGGGGCCCTCGGCCTCGACGTACGCCACGCCCGGCATCGAGCTCAGCACATGGTGGAACCCCTCGTCGAAGCGTGGGATGCCGCGCTCGTCGAGCGGTGTCGATCTGCTCATGGGTACTCAGGTCCTCCGAAGGGGGTTCGGTGGAAGCATCGGCCTGTTCGAGCCTCGACGTGAATGTTCTCATCGGGCCCGCGAGCTCTCTGCCGAGACATGTCTCGCGGGATCGCGGGCATCATCGGTCGACGGCGCCCTGTGGCATGACCTCCGGGTCTCCCCTCGGGATGAGCACCCTGAACGAGGCGCCACCACCTTCCCTCTGTTCGATCCAGACGCGCCCGTGGTGGAGCTCGGTGAACTTCGCGACCAGCGAAAGTCCGACGCCGACCCCCGGGTTGTGCACCGAGGTCATGGGGCCGTGCTCGAACGGTCGGAACACCGACTCCCGGTGCTCCTCGGGGATGCCCGGTCCGTCGTCCTCGACCGCGATCAACACGTCCTGGTCCTCGGGCAGGACCTTGACCCACACCTGACATCCGGGTGGCGTGTGTCGCGCGGCGTTCATCAGCAGGTTCTCGACGATCCGCGAGATCATCTGCGGGTCGATCCACGCCGTCACCGATCCGGCGTCCACGTGCACCTGACGGCCGGCCATCGCCTCCGAATCCCAGACGAGGAGTGAGATGAGTCGTCCGACGGCGATCTCCTGGAGCTTGGGCTCCACGACGCCCCGCGCCAGGCGCTCGGTGTCGAGAAGGTCCGTGACGATCGTGTTCAAGCGACGGGCCTTCGCCGCCAGGCTGTGGATCAGCTGCTTCCGTTCCTCCTCGGTGATGCCGAGCCGGTCGCCCTCCTCCAGGGTGAGGGCGTTCCCGAGGATGGCGGACAAGGGGGTCCTGATGTCGTGGGACACCGCGGTGAGGAACGTCGTCTTGATCTCGTCGGCCCGGCGCATGTCCTCGGTCGCCTGCCGCTCCAGGTCGAGCGCGCGGGTGAGGTCGTCGTTCGCCTGCTTGGCAACGGTGATGTCCAGCATCACACCCTGCCAGTGCATCGGGTTGCCTTCTTCATCCCGGAGGAGGACCGCCTCGTCGCGGATCCACACGGTTCGCCCGTCGGCGGCCATCAGGCGGTACTCCCCGGCGTAGGGCTCGCCCGTGTCGTCACTCCTCCGCCATTCCCCCTGCACGCGCTCGCGGTCATCGGGATGGAGCGCCTGCGCCCACCACTCCGGATCGCCGGTCGCGACCTCAGGCGGATAGCCGAGCAGCTGCTCGATGAACGGGCTCACGTAGGTCGGTGAGGTGGCGTCGGGGCCGACCGGATGGATGTAGACGATCGCGGGCACGGCCTCGACCAGCGATCGATACGGGAGCTCGGCCGCGCGGTCGGTCGCCACCTTGTGGCCCTTCGATCGCTTGGCGCTCGTCGGTGACATGGGCACAGACCTCCGATCCCCCATCGGACGGGACGCCGCGGTTCTTGACGTCTCCTGCATCGTAGGCTCCCGCGGTCCCTTCACCGAGGAGCTTCGATGTCAGAGACGTTCACGTTCTACATCCAGCCCTGGTACCGGAAGTCCCCGTACTTCGAGGCGACGAAGCGCGCCGGCTGCCGGAGCTGGGGGCTGTACAACCACATGCTGCTGCCCACCCTGTACGACGACCCGGTCGCCGAGTACTGGGCGCTGCTGAACCACGTGACGATGTGGGACGTCGCGGTCGAGCGCTGCGTCGAGATCTCCGGACCGGACGCGCTGGCGTTCACGAACCTGCTCACGTGCCGCGACCTCACGACCTGCGCGGTGGGCCAGTGCAAGTACGTGCTGCTCACGGAGAGTCGCGGAGGCATCGTCAACGACCCGGTGCTGTTGCGGCTCGAGGAGGACCGGTTCTGGCTGGCGCTCGCTGATTCGGACGCCCTCCTGTTCGCCAAGGGCGTGGCCGCCCTCGCCAAGATGGACGTCGACGTCGTCGAGGCGGACGTGTCGCCGATGCAGATCCAGGGCCCTCGGTCGAAGGACGTCGTTCGCGACCTCTTCGGCGACGAGATCGCCGACCTCCGCTACTACTGGTGCGCCGAGGCAGACCTGAACGGCATCCCGCTCGTCGTGTCGCGGACGGGTTGGACCGGGGAAGTCGGTTACGAGATCTACCTGCGGGACTCCTCCCGTGGCGACGAGCTGGGGCGGATGGTGGAGGAGGCGGGCGCCCCGTTCGACATCCGGGCGATCGCGCCGTCGGAGGCGCGCCGGATCGAAGCCGGCATCTTCAACTACGGCTCGGACATGCGAACGGAGGACACGCCGTTCCATATCACAGGGCTGGAGCGGCTCGTCGAGCTCGAGCAGGACGGCGACTTCATCGGCAAGGACGCGCTCCGGCGGATCGCCGAGGAGGGCGTCGATCGCAAGCTGGTCGGCATCGACATCGCCGGCGACCCGATGATGGAGGAGGGCGCGCTCAACGATCTCTGGCCGGTGCACGCACCGGGGGGTGGAGGGATCGGTCGCGTGACGGCGGGGGCGTGGTCGCCTCGACTCGAGCGGAACATCGGCTACGCCTGGGTGCCGGCTTCGCACCAGGATGTCGGATCCCCGTTGGCGCTTCAGGCGAACGGCGGGGTTCGTCCGGCGACGGTGACGGCACTGCCGTTCGTCGATCCGAGCAAGGAGATCCCCAAGTCGTGAGCGGCTCCATCCCGTTCGATCGAGCGGTCGAGTACTACGACCGCACGCGAGGCTTGTCCGAGGAGGCGTCGCGGGAGATGGTCGCGTTGCTCACGGCCGAGCTGCGGGGCCGAGGCCGCTGCCTGGAGATCGGTGTCGGCACGGGGCTGATCGCTCTGCCGCTCGCGCAAGCTGGCGTACCGTTGGTGGGGGTCGACATCTCCGCGCCGATGCTCGGGAAGCTGGTCGAGAAGGCCGGCGGCCGGGTGCCGTTCCCGCTCGTGCGCGGCGATGCGACGGCGCTCCCGTTCCCCGACGACGTGTTCGGCGCAGCGGTGGTTCGTCACCTCCTCCACCTGATCCCGATGTGGGAGGGGGCGATCGCCGAGCTGGCGAGGGTGGTACGGCGTGGGGGGACGGTGCTGGTCGCGACGGGGGACATCCCGGGCGCTTGGCGCGAGGTCACCGAACGCTTCGTCGCTCGCGTCGGGCGCCCGTCCTTCGCGCCGGGCCTGGACGTCCGAGAGCTGGCCCGGCTCGATGAGGCTTTCGCGCTCTCTGGAGGCGTTCCCCGGGACCTGCCCGAGCTCCCCGACCGGATGCAGCAGTCGCTCGACACCTTCATCGATCAGATGGCGGACGGGCTGCACTCCTGGACCTGGGAGGTGGACGAGTTCACGCGTCGGGAGGCTGCTGCCGAAGTGAGGCGATGGGCGCTCGAGCGCTTCGGCACGCTCGACCCGCCGGAGGCACGCGACGTCGCGATCGAGTGGCGCGCGTACGACCTTCCCTGACTGCTCTCCCTTCCCATCCCGGCTTCGGCGCCGGGTATCCTGTGGGCTTCGTCGAAGGAGGGCGCGGTGCCGATCACAGAGGTCGAGAAGATCTGGATGGACGGCGAGCTGGTGCCGTGGCACGACGCCCAGATCCACGTCCTCTCCCATGCCGTTCACTACGGCAGCGGTGTCTTCGAGGGGATCCGGGCCTACGAAACCGCGCGCGGCGCCGCCGTCTGGCACCTCGACGAGCACCTGAAGCGCCTCTTCCGGTCGGCGAAGCTCTACCACACCGAGATCCCGTACTCGCGCGAGGCGATCACCCAGGCAACGAAGGACGTGATCCTCGCCAACGGGCTCAACGCCTGCTACGTGCGTCCGCTCGTGCTCCGCGGCTACGGCGAGATGGGCGTGAACCCGCTCGATGCGCCGGTCAACGTCGTCATCGCCGTGTGGCCGTGGGGCGCCTATCTCGGGGAGGACGCCCTCGAGCAGGGCGTCCGCATCAAGGTCAGCAGCTGGCGCCGGAACGGGCAGAACTCGATTCCGGCGGCTGCGAAAGCCACGGGGCAATACATCAACTCGGTCCTCGCGAAGGTGGAGAGCCTGAAGGCCGGGTACGACGAGGCGATCATGCTGAACGAGGCCGGCTTCGTGACCGACGGCTCGGGGGAGAACGTCTTCGTCGTGAGGGACGGAGTGCTGACCACGCCGCCGATCTCGGCCGGGTGCCTCGACGGGATCACGCGGGGCTCGGTGATCACGCTCGCTCGCGACCTCGGGTACGAGGTCCGCGAGGAGAACCTGGTGCGCACGGACCTCTACAACGCCGAGGAGTGTTTCTTCACGGGGACCGCGGCCGAGCTCACGCCGATCCGCGAAGTAGATGACCGGATCGTCGGCGAGGGACATCGCGGCCCGGTCACCAAGGAGCTCCAGGGAGCCTTCTTCGCCGCGACCAAGGGCGAGAAAGAGAAGTACGTCCACTGGCTCACCTTCGTGAACGACTGATGCCGGAGACCGACCAGCCATACCGGCTCCCCCGGACGGTCGTCCCGTCCCGGTACGACCTGACGCTCGAGCCCGATCTCGACACCGGCGCCTTCCAAGGATCGATCGAGGTCGCGATCGAGGTCGTCGAGCCGGTCACCGAGATCGTCCTGAATGCCAACGAGCTGAAGCTCGACGACGCGACGCTCACCGCCGCCGACGGACGCACGGTCGAGGTGTCGAAGATCCTCACGGACGATGACGCCGAGCGCGCGACCCTGGATCTGGCGGAGACGGCCGACCCGGGGGAGTGGACGCTCGGGATCTCCTTCCGAGGTGAGCTGAACCCGAGGCTGACCGGCTTCTACCGGAGCACGTACACGGACGAGGACGGCAAGACCCAAGTCATCGGGACCACGCACTTCGAAGCGACGGATGCCCGCCGGGCGTTCCCCTGCTGGGACGAACCCGACCTCAAGGCCGTCTTCGCGATGACTTTGGTCGTGAAGGACGGACTCACCGCGGTCTCGAACGGCCCCGAGATCCACCGCGAGTCACTCGACGACGGCCGTGTGCGGATCCGGTTCGCCGACACGATGAAGATGTCGACCTACCTCGCCGCCTGGGTGGTGGGCAGGCTCGAGCTCTCCGAGCCGGCCGACGCGCGAGGCGTGCCGGTCCGGACCGTGCACGTGCCGGGCAAGGGACACCTCACGTCGTTCGCGGAGGAGGTCTCGGTCCATTCGTTGAACTGGTTCGCCGACTACTACGGCATCCCGTATCCTGAGGCGAAGCTCGACAACGTCGCCCTTCCGGACTTCGCACAAGGGGCGATGGAGAACGTCGGCTGCGTGACGTACCGCGAGCAGGTGCTGTTGATCGACCCGGCTCGGTCGACCCAGGAGGAGCAGCTCGGCGTCGCGGAGACGGTGGCGCACGAGCTGGCCCACATGTGGTTCGGCGACCTGGTCACGATGCGCTGGTGGAACGGCATCTGGCTGAACGAGGCGTTCGCGACCTTCATGTCGATGCTCGCCGTCGACGACCTCCGACCTGATTGGGAGATCTGGAACACGTTCACGCGCGACCGGACGAACGCGTTCGAGATCGATGCGCTCGAGACCACGCGCCCGATCGAGTACGAGGTCCGCTCGCCCGACGACGCGAGCGGGATGTTCGACACCCTCACGTACGTGAAGGGCGGCGCGGTGCTTCGGATGCTCGAGCAGTGGCTCGGCGCCGAGCGGTTCCGCGACGGGATCCGTCGGTATCTCGCGAAGCACGCCTACGGCAACACCGAGACGCACGATCTGTGGGACGCGCTCGAGGAGGAGACCGGCGAGCCGGTCCGCCGGATCATGGACGCGTGGATCTTCCAGCCCGGGTATCCCGCCATCTCGGTCGATCTCGCAGGGGGTCGCGTCCGGTTCTCGCAACGACGCTTCATCCCCTCGAAAGACGACGACGCCACCACGTGGCCGGTCCCGCTCACGGTCCGCCAGGTCTCGGGCGAGGAGGAACGCGTCGATCGCATCCTGATCGAGGCGGATGGCGCGGAGCTCGCGCTGCTCGCGCCCGACGCGGTCGTCATCGCGAACGCCGGCTCCGCGAGCTTCGTGCGGGTCTGGTACGACGACGAGCTCCGCTCGCGGGTGGTCGCACGAGCGATGGACGTGTTGTCACCGATCGAGCGGTACAGCCTGGTCGACGACGCGTGGGCCGCCGTCGTCGCGGGGACGGCCTCCGCCGGATCGTTCCTGGACCTGGTGCAGGGATCCCAGGACGAGAACGACCTCCGCGTGTGGCAAGCCATCCTGGGCGAGCTCGGCTGGCTCGACCGGTTCGTGGAGGACGAGCCGCGCGAGCGTCTGCGGGCGTTCGTGCGTGACCTCGTGCGGCCGGCGCTCGCGCGGCTCGGGTGGGACGCCTCGGCGGACGAATCCGACCTCACCCGTGCGCTCCGCGGCCAGCTCGTGCAGTCCCTCGCCGTCCTCGGCGCCGATCCCGAGACCCTCGCGCAGTGCCGCGAGCTGGAGCTCGAAGGGGAGGGGGACCCGCAGCTCCTGCAGGCCGCGGTGGAAGCGGTGGCCGCCGAGGGAACCGCGGAGGACCTCGACCGGTACTGGCAGCGGTACCGCGACGCCTCCACCCCGCAGGAGGAAGAGCGCTACCTGTTCGCGACGTCGCGGTTCCCCGGCGAGGCCGAGGTGGATCGGATCCTCGCGTCGGCGATGTCGGACGAGGTCCGCACGCAAGACGCGCCGTACC
>JBKKAE010000398.1:0-7280 GCA_046714835.1 Actinomycetota bacterium
GGCGACGCCGTCCTGCGCTATGAATTGATGGAGGAGCAGGCCGCCTCGCTGGGCCGCATGGGCGGGAAGCTGGAGACGGCGCTTGCGGCCCTGAACGCCCACGAGGGCGCCGAGGGCCGCGCGGAGAAGCTGCGGGCCGCCGCCACACCTGCTTCCGGCCCGGCGCGCTCGCCTTCGCCGGCGAGAGCTTCAGCACAGGCCGGCCGTCGAACTCGACGAGCTTGTAGACCGCGTCGATGTACGGGGCGTCGGCCGACACGCCGAGCTGGGTCCCGACACCAAAGGCGTCGACCGGCGCGCCGGCGCGAACCAGCTCCGCCACCTCGTGCTCGTCGAGGCCCCCGCTCGCGAAGATCTTCGCTCGCCCGAGCCCCGCGTGATCGAGCATCCTCCTCGCTTCCCGGGAGAGCCGATCGAGGTCTCCGGAGTCCAGCCTGACCCCGACCTCCCCCGGAGGATCCAGTTCCTGGATCACGTCGATCGCGTTCCGCACGCCGGTCAGCGTGTCGTAGGTATCGACCAGGAACGTCGTGCGGTTGGGATGGTCTCCCGCGAAGGCGCGGAAAGCCTCGCGTTCGTCCTCGAACGCGGTGATGAACGAGTGGGCCATCGTGCCGGAGACGGTCAGCCGGAACTCACGAGCCGCCTCGACGTTGGACGTGGCCCGGAACCCGACGAGCGCGCTCCCGCGAGCCGCGGCCCGAGCCGCCTCGACGCCGTGAGCCCTGCGGAACGCGAAGTCGACCAGCCCGCGCCCCTCCGCCGCGATGATGTATCGCGCCGCCTTCGAGGTGAGCGTCGTGTGGAGCGTCACCTGGTTCAGCAGGACCGTCTCGACCAGCTGCGCTTCGGCGATCGGAGCCGTCACCTCGAGGATCGGCTCTTTCGCGTGGACGATGCGGCCCTCCGGGACCGCCCAGACCTCGCCGGTGAACCGCACCTTCGCGAAGTCCTCGATCGCGCGCTGCTCGAACCCGATCCGCCGGAGGTAGGCGAGGTCGTCCTCGCCGAAGGAGAACGTCTCCAGGAACCGAAGGCAGTCGTCCAGGCCCGCCGCGACGAGGAATCCTCGTTGCTTGGGCATGTCGCGCACGTACAGGCTGAACGTCGCCGAACCGTCCATGCCACGACGCAGGTAGCTCGCCGCCATGTTGAGCTCGTAGAGGTCCGTGCGCAGCCCGCCGGGCATGCGACGTAGGCTACAGGCGATGTCGCGCCGCTCCCGACGCCGGTTCGAATCCCTCGTGGCCGACGCGTTGGACGAGCTTCCCCGGTGGGTGCAGGAGTCGATGGACAACGTCGCGGTCCTGGTCGAAGATCACCCGCCCTCGGACGAACCCGATCTCCTCGGTCTCTATGAAGGCATCGCCCAGACGGAGCGCGAGGACTATTCCGGGGCGCTCCCCGATCGGATCACGCTCTACCGCGCCACGATCGAGAGCGAGGCGGGCGATGACGACGAGGAGCTCCGCGCCGTCATCGCGGAGACGGTGGTGCATGAGGTCGCTCATCACTTCGGGATCTCCGACGAACGTCTCGAAGGGCTCGGATGGGACTGACGCCCGGCGAGCCTGACGACGACGAACGCACCATGCGGGTCGCATTGGAAGAAGCCAAGCGATGTCTCGATCACGGCGATGTTCCGATCGGTGCCGTGGTCACACGGGAGGGCGAGGTCCTTTCGGCGGCGGGCAACGAGCGGGAGCTGGCATCGGACCCGACGGCTCACGCGGAGATCCTGGCTCTGCGAGCAGCCGCAGCCGCTGTCGGATCGTGGCGTCTCGAGGGCTGCACGCTCACGGTCACCCTGGAGCCCTGCGCGATGTGCGCCGGGGCCGCCGTGCTGTCGAGGTTGGACCGTGTCGTGTTCGGCGCCGCGGATCCGAAGGCCGGCTTCGCCGGATCGCTGGGGAACCTGGTGCAGGATCCTCGGTTGAATCACACGGTGTCCCTGACGGACGGGGTGCTCGCGGAGGAATGCGGGGACCTGCTGCGCACCTTCTTCCGTGAGCGGCGCTAGCGCGCGAGCCGCTCGCGGATCGCGTCGTCGATCCTGAGGGCGACCTCCGCCATCTCGCGCCGCATCGCCGCGAACGAAGCCGGGCTCATCACGGCCAGGGTGGTCGGCGTCGTGGTCACGACCGACGCGGTCCGGCGCCCGTGCTCGATCAGCGCGATCTCTCCGAAGAAGTCACCGGGACCCAACGTGGCGAGACGCTTCCCCTCGTGGAGCACCTCGACCTCGCCTTCCACAATCACGAAGAACTCGTGCGGTAGCCGGCCCTCGTCGAGGAGATGCTTGCCCTCGGGCAGGTCGACGGTGTCCGCCCAGCGCGAAACCTTCTCGCGCTCCTTCGGTGAGAGGCCGGCGAAGAGAGGCACGCGTTGCAGGCTCTTGGCGTCCACGTTCGTGGATCCTCGCACGATCCATCCGCGACGCCAATCCGAGCCCGCTAGAATCGCTGGCGGAGGCGTGCCGGAGTGGACGAACGGGACCGCCTCGAAAGCGGTTAGGGGCCTAATCCGCCCCTCGCGTGTTCGAATCACGCCGCCTCCGCGGACATTGGCACGACATGGGGGTTCCCCCTAGGCGAGCGCTTGGTCGGTCACCGCCTGATCCGCGCTCAGGAGCCACACTTCCGAGAACATCCCCTCGCGGATGTTCCAGATGTTGGCCCCGTTCCAAGTCCGGCTGGCTCGGCCTGTCTTCGGGCGGCCCTCGATGTGCTCCCGGAGGCAGCCATGATCCGATCCGAGGTTTCCCGGATCGCCGCCTGCGAGAAGCCCGCGTTGACCCCTCGGTAGACTCGCGCCGGTGGCCTGCCCGAGCGGCCGAAGGGACACGCCTGGAAAGCGTGTAGGGGGGTTGACTCCCTCGAGGGTTCGAATCCCTCGGCCACCGCCGGGGCGACGTCGGACGTCGTCGAAGTACGGGAGGAACGGGGTCGACTCCCGGCGGCAGTGATCGGCGAGGCCGTCCTTCGCGAACCGTCACGTCCGCGTACCGAGTGCCGAACCGGTCGCACGAGCACCGCTCCCATGCGCTCCATCGTCGGGCCGCACTACCGACGAGCAGCGGCTCGCGAGAGATGGGAAAGTATGGGTCCGGGCCACCCCCGTTCGACCCGGAAGGAGGGGAGACGCATGCGACGGATCGCGGTATCCACGCTCACGCTCACGCTGGCGCTCGCCATCGCCGCGCCGGCCGGCGCGGCGGTCGTCTACGACGCGGACGACGATCGAGTGACCGAGCAGACATGGGTCCGCCACGACGGCGGGACCGACGCGGCGATCGACCACTGCAACGACACGTCGACGGATCCGGCGGCGGACGACGACGCGACCGACGGCGACCTCGACTCGAACGACGGTGGCAGCCGCCGCCAGAACAACGAGCCGTACTCGGTCGTCGATCCGACCGATCCCGATGTCGTGGTCAGCGGATGGAACGACTACTGCCTGATCGACCTCGGAGCCGGCTGGCAGGGCTTCGGATTCTCCTCGGACGGCGGGGAGACCTGGACGAACTCGTTCGTCCCCGGCTATCCGCAGGACACCTCGGCCGAGGGCGAGCAGTCGCCGCTGTTCGGCAGGACGACCTTCGCCGGCGATCCGATCGCGGCCTTCGACTCCGACGGGAACCTCTTCGTCGGTGGGATCGCGTTCAACCGGGCGAACGCGACCAACGGCAGCGTGTACGTGGCAACCTATGGAGCGGACGACCAGACGAACGGCTATCCCGTCGACTACCTCCGGACCCGCATCGTCGGCGCCGGCACGCCGTCGCGGAACTTCCAGGGGATCTTCCAGGACAAGCCGCTGCTTGAGGTCGATCGCACCGGCGGCCAGCACGACGGCAACGTGTACGTCTGCTGGTCGCGGTTCACCGGCTTCGGCCAGAACAAGGTGTACTTCAGCCGTTCCACCGACAGCGGGCAAACTTTCTCGCAGCCGGTCGCGCTGTCGAGGTCGGAGGAGGTCCTCTCGGTGCAGGGCTGCGATATCGCGGTCGAGGCCGACGGCGACGTCTATGTCACGTACCGGACCTTCGGCGGCGGCGGCACGCGCGTCGGGCTGGCGTTCTCACGGTCGACGGACGGCGGGGCGACCTTCAGTCGCTCGAAGCTGATCCGCACGATCACGCCGTACGCTCCGAACGACGGGACACGCGACTGCGGTGACGGTCCGTTCGAGTGCCCGACCGGGTTCGTGTTCGCGCGGATCCCGCTCGAGCCGCGGGCGACGGCGGATCAGACGGGTGATCTTCCCGGCGTCTTCCTCACCTATAACGCGATCCGGCCCGGGAGCACGGAGGCCAGCGATACGTCGTATCGCTCGGCCGGCCCCGGTCTGGTCGGGCAGTCGCTCGTCTACGTGGTGTCCACGACGAACGACGGCGCGACCTGGAGCGCACCTGTGGCGGTGGATGCGGCGGCGAAGGGGCACCAATTCTTCCCCGACGTCGACGCGCTGTCGGGGTCGCTGGCCGTCGTCTGGCAGGACTCGAGAACGGACCCCTGCTACGACGTGCAGCTCCCGATAGGGAACACCGCGGGTGCCGCGTCCTGTGGCACGAACATCGTGAACACGTTCGTCGCCATAGGTGACGGCTCCACGTTCGGCGCGTCCCAGAAGGTCTCGGACGTGGGGCATCAGCCCGAGCTCGAGATGTTCGGGGCCCAGCAGATCCCGTTCCAGGGCGACTACAACTGGATCTCGCTCGCCGAGCGGAACGACGGGTCGCTCTTCGGCTACTTCGTGTGGACCGACAACCGTGACGTGTTCACGGGCACGGATCCTCGCGAGGCCGTTCAGGACGGCTTCGACGTGAGGATGTGCCGGGCGGAGACCGATCCCGGGGTCTTCGGACCGGACACCTGCGCGAACGCGGGCGGCCTGAACCAGCAGATCTACGGGAACTCGCTCGAGATCCCGTAGGCGGTTCCGAGCATGAGGGCCCGGCCGGGCCCTCACCGTCCGCGTGGCACGATGCACCGTATGGATGTGGCGGAACGGATCGTGGCGGCGGGGCTCGAGGGCGAGCGCGTGCGCGCAGAGGTCGTGGAGGGTGGCGAGGTCGTCGAGGTCGCAGACCTCCTCGTCTCACTCTCGAATCTCGCTACGCCGGAGCTGAACGGGACGAGGGTGATCCGCGAGCCCGACGACCCCGCGGCCGCCCTGGACGCCGCCCGCGAGATCTTCCGATCTCGCGGTCACACCTTCTTCGGAATCGAGGTCGAAGTCGGCCGACATCCGGCGGTGGAGGCAGCTGTCCGGGCGGCGGGGCTGCGGCAGGTCGAGAGATGGCGGACGCTTGCGGCTCCGATCTCCGGCCTCCCTGCCGAGCCTCCGCTCGTCGACGCGGAGATCCTCGAGGTGCGGGAGGAGCGCGATCTCGAGGCGGTCCGTGCGGTGGAGATCGCTGCGTTCGAGACGCCGGCGGAGATCGCGGCGGGGTTCGTGGGACCGCGGATGCTGGAGGACGAGCGCGTCCGGATGTTCACCGCCTGGATCGACGGCGCGCCGGTCGGCGAGGCGTCCGCGTACCTGCTCCACGACACCGTCGGGATCTTCGGCGTCGGTGTCGTGGAGTCGGATCGGCGCCGCGGGATCGGAGCGGCGCTCACGATCCGCGCGGCGCGTGCGTTCGACGACCGGACGGATCTCGCGTGGCTGCAGCCGTCCGATCTGGCTCGCCGGATGTACGGACGCCTGGGGTTCTGGCCGGTGTCGAACTGGGAGGTCTGGGCGGCCCGGCGATGAAAGGGGCGGGCGACCCTTCGGGCCGCCCGCCCCACGCACCGCGTGTCGGTTTACGCGGCGCCGTCGACGATGCGCCGATCCCCGACCTGCTCGTCGAGCTCCACGACGACCTTCTTGAGGAGCGCGATGTCGATGCACGCGACGTCCCCGGCGCTCGCGTCGTGTCCCTGGAAGAGGGTGATGGTGATGGCGTCACTGCCTTCGTCGACATCGACGCGATCCAGGACGTAGCAGGGCTCGACGCCGCTATAGAAGAAGATCGTGAGGGTCCTGTCGTCGTCGCCGACGACGACCTTGTCGAACGCGGTGGGGTTGACCCCGGCCATCCCAGGTGTCGGCTCCACTCCTTGTGCCCCGTCGTACGGATCGGTGACCACGGGCTCGTCGTCACCGGGACAGGGTGTGTAGCTGACGATCGCGTCGGGTCCAGTGCCGCTGACCTTCTCGCCGCACTCGCCGGGGTCGACCACGACCGGATCGTCGATCGTGTCGTTGCACTCTTCCGCCGGCGGGGTCTCGCTCACACCGTCCGCGGGCGCGGCCGGTGCGACACAGATCCCGGCGACCCCATCTCCTCCGCCGCCGGATCCAGGTTCGGATCCGGCCGCCGGTGGTGAGCCGGCGGCGACGAACTGCGCGCCTGCGATCCCGGCGACCAGCAGCGCAGCGATCGAAAGGAACAATGCCATCCGTGCCCGAGTCGTGATCGCCATCCTGTCCTCCGTTGAGGGAAGTGAGCGGGCGGGAGTGCCGCACTCGTCCGGCTGAACGGGGGTTGGACGACCCTCAGCGGAGCGTGGTTCCCGCTCGCGGGACATCATGTGCGACAAGTAGGTGCCGGATGGCACGTCGGAGGGCCCACGTATACTCGGCTCCGTGACCGTGCTAGGCGGGGAGCTAGCGGTGCCCTGTACCCGCGATCCGCTTCAGCGGGGCTGAATCCCCGCCCGAGGCCCGCGAGGTCCGGAGCGCCCCGGCACGGAGCGTTGAAGGTCGGGTCCCACGCGACGCCAGAACGCGAACCGGGTCAGGTCCGGAAGGAAGCAGCCCTAAGCGTGAACCGGCGGGTGCCGTGGGTGAGCCCGGCTGGAGCTCCGTCGTCGGGTAGCGGCCGAGTCCCACGGTGTCGACGGTGGGTGCACGGTCACACCTCTGTATGACGCCGAGGATCGGCCAGGGAGCGGCCAAGGAGCGGGCAAGGATGGCGGAGAACAGGCAGCACCAAGCGCTCTACCGGCGGTACCGGCCCCAGACGCCGGGGGAGGTCCTCGGCCAGGACCATGTCGTGCGCGCGCTCACCGGTGCCATCCGGGAGGGCCGCCTCCATCACGCGTTCCTGTTCTGCGGCCCTCGGGGAACAGGCAAGACGTCCACCGCGAGGATCCTCGCCAAGATGGTCAACTGCGCCACCGGGCCCACCGCCGAGCCGTGCGGGGGCTGCGATCAGTGCATCGCCATCCGGGACGGGACGCACCTCGACGTCGTGGAGATCGACGCGGCATCGCACGGAGGCGTCG
>JBKKAE010000399.1:0-2759 GCA_046714835.1 Actinomycetota bacterium
CCAGACGATCGCCGAGACCGATCTCGAACACGATCTCGGTCATCGAGGGTGCGAACGTGACGATCCGTTGCGGTTCCGCATCGATCGTCACCTCGACACCGTCGTCGTCGGTGATCGTCACGGGGAATGCCGAGGCAGGTGACGGTTGGTCCGTCGGCCCGGCCTGAGGTGGGGCGGTCTCCCCGCAAGACACGAGGAGGAACAGGACGGCGGCGATGCCGCCGATGAGACGACGAACCATGGCGCGTCTCCCTTCACGCGAAGGCGACGGTCCTCTCGCGCTCGGGCAGGTCTCCTGACTCCCGGATCCTCGCTCCCCCGACCCTTCCCGGGCCTCCGGATGGTTCGGGCCCAGTGGTTCGTGTCGGGTTCGCTCCCCGGTCACAGTGGCGCGACCGTGCCGGATTCCCACCGGCTTCCCTCTTCGGGCTCGAACGGGATACGCCCGCCGAGCCGTCCGGCCGCCGAAGCGGCCACTCGGGCACGTGAACCTATGTGCGGCGGAGTCTAGCGCGAGCGCTCTCTAGACGGGCTCGCACCAGGTCGACCGTTGGACCGCCCAACCCGGATCCAGGGGCTCGAGAAGCATCGTGACTTCGACCCCTTGGTCGTTCTCCACGACCAGCTCCTCCGAACCCGCCGATTCGCCCGGCGCGCTCGCGACCACGCCCGCGGCGATCGCCTCGTCCGAGGCCGTCATCTCGAGCCGATCGAGTTCCGCGCGCACCGCCTCCTCCCGAGTCGCGGCGCCGGGTCCGGACGCATCGCTCATCGACTCGGTTCGAGTGAAGCCATCCGCACAGGCCGAGCCGTTCGCATCTCCGTCGGAACCGGAGCAGGCCACGACGGCCGCCAGAACACCGGACAACACGACCGCGGAGGCCGCATTGCGAGGCACGTCATGACCGTAGCCGGAGAGGCCCGACGCGTGTGGGATGCTCTCCCGCATGCCGGCGCCCACCGAACGCACGCAGGTTCACCGACACCCCGAACGGGGCGACTACGACCGAGCGACGATCGACGCCATCCTCGACGAAGCCTTGATCTGCCACGTCGCCTTCAACGACGCCGAGGGCGCCCCGCGATGCCTCCCGACGATCCACGCACGCGTCGGCGACACGGTTTATCTGCACGGCTCCAAGGCCGCGCGCGCGTGGAAGGCGCTCCGGGCCGGCGCCGAGGTCTGCATCGTGGCAACGATCGTCGACGGTCTCGTCATGGCGCGAAGCGCCTTCAACCATTCGATGAATTACCGCTCGGTCGTGGTCTTCGGCACGGCGAGGGAGGTCACGGATCCCGAGGAGCTCCACACCGCCGCTACGGCGATCACGTCCCACGTCGCGCCCGGGCGCGAGGACGAGGCCCGGATGCCGACGGACGCCGAGTACAAGCAGACACTCCTCCTGGCCCTCCCGCTGGACGAAGCCTCGGCCAAGGTCCGCACCGGCCCGCCGAAGGACGACGCCGAAGATATGGAGCTCCCGATCTGGGCGGGTGTGCTGCCGCTCCATACTCGGCCCGGCGAACCCGAACCCGATCCCCAGCTCGGCGACGGACTCGAAGTCCCCCCGTCCGTGACGGGGTACCACCGACCCGGCGGGCAGTGAGCTCGCCCGTCGAACGGGGTCCACGGCTCCGCGACAGCTTCCACGCGCTGCCGCGCACCGCGTGGGGTCCTGTTCGCAGGCACGTTCGTGCTCCGACTCGGGAGCTTCGTCTTCCCGTTCCTCGCGCTGTATCTCACGGAGAACGGCCTCGCCGATCGGCGGCACGGCGATCTACGGATGGTCGGCGCGTGGCCTCCGGATCGTCTGCGCGGCATTGGGTCTGATCGGCGCGGCACTGGCCCTCGCCGGCGAGCGGTATCCCCTACCCACCCTCGCCAAGCCGCCTCCGGGTTGACGCTTCGACGGAGATGGGCTATATATCGAACCGATATACCGAGCCGATATATCGGTTCGCTACGAACTTCCGAAGGAGACAACGAACATGCTCGATCTCGCGGTCCTGGGCCTCCTCAAGGAGCGACCCATCCACGGCTACCAACTCTCGCGGGAGCTGGGCGACTCCCTGGGTGGCCTCTGGCGCGTCTCCTACGGATCGCTGTACCCGACCCTGCGCCGGCTGGAGCACGATGGCGCGATCGAGTCCGAGGCTGGTGACGAACGTGGCGCGCGCCGCAAGAAGGTGTACCGGATCACGCCGAAGGGGGAGCAGATCTTCCTCGAGCTCCTCCAAGAAACGCCGAACGACACCCAGGGCGAGGACGCCCGGTTCCGGATGCGCCTCGCGTTCTTCCGGTACCTGCCGCCGGAGACTCGTATCCGCCTGCTGGAACGGCGCCGCCAAGCGCTGCAGGACCGGCTCGCAACCATCGGGGAGTCGCTCCGTGCGGGCCGCGGGAGCACCGACGACTACGGTCGCGCGCTGATCGAGCACAACCGCAGCGTGACCGAGTCCGACATCACGTGGCTCGAACAGCTCATCGCCGCCGAGCGCATCAAGAACGCCCCGACCGGGGGGTTGAAGCGCCGCCGCGCGGCGCTTCGAGGAAGACCGGGCTCAAGCAGCGAAGCGGTAGCCCGAGGAGCGGGCTCAAGCAGCGAAGCGGTGGCCCGAGGAGCGGGCTCAAGCAGCGAAGCGGTAGCCCGCCGAAAGGAGCACATCTCGTGAGCAAGGTCCGTATCGCGATCGTCGGCGTGGGCAACTGCGCCTCCTCGCTCGTTCAGGGCCTGGAGTTCTACAAGGACGCCGACCCG
>JBKKAE010000400.1:0-2910 GCA_046714835.1 Actinomycetota bacterium
TGGATGGACGCCGCGATCGACCTGGTGAAGCCCGGCGTCTCCACCGACCAGCTCGCGGCCGTGTGGCCGAAGGCGGAGGAATTCGGGTTCTCGGACGAGATGGACGCGTTCGGGCTGCAGTTCGGACACGGGGTGGGAGTGAGCCTCCACGAGCGGCCGATCGTCTCGAGGCTGAACTCCTTCGATGACCCGGTCGAGATCAAGGAGGGGATGCTCTTCGCGCTCGAGACCTACTGTCCCGCCGACGACGGGAGGTCCGCGGCGCGGATCGAGGAGGAGGTCGTCGTCACCTCCGACGGCTGTCGAGTGATCACACTGTTCCCCTGCGACGAGCTCATGGTCGCGAACGAGTACTAGGCCGAGGAGATATGGAAGAGATGGTGGACACGATCCAGCACGCGGAGCTCGACACGAGGCTCTCGATGTATCGGATGATGCAGGAGGGCCGCATGTTCGAAGAGCGTGCCCGCGACCTGTTCCTCGAGGGGCTCGTGAAGGGGACCTCGCACCTCGGGATCGGACAGGAGGCGATCGCCGCGGGCTTCGCCGCCGCGCTCGACCCGGACGACCTGGTGTTCTGCACGTACCGAGGCCACGTGCATACGTTGCTACGCGGGGCGCCGATGGCCGGACTGATGGCGGAGCTCCTCGGACGCGCCACCGGGATCTGCGGTGGCAAGGGCGGCTCGATGCATCTCACCGACGTCGAGCACGGCGCGATGGGCTCGTACGCGATCGTGGGAGCCCACATGCCGATCGCAGCGGGCGCCGCATGGGCTGCGCAGGCGCGCGAAACAGGTCAGGTCGCCGTGTGCTTCTTCGGCGACGGGACCACGAACATCGGGGCGTTCCACGAGGCGCTCAACCTCGCCGCCGTCTGGAAGCTCCCGGTCGTGTTCGCCTGCGAGAACAACCTGTACATGGAGTACACGGCCATCGGCGACGTCACCGCGGTCGAGCATCCCGCCGCGGATCGCGCCGGCGCCTACGGACTGGAAGCGATCCTCATCGACGGCAACGACGCGGACGCGGTCCACGCGGTCGCCGTCCGGACGGTCGCGCGGGCCCGGGAGGGGGAGGGCCCTTCCTTGGTAGAGGCGGTCACCTACCGCCACGGCGGGCACTCACGCGCCGACCCGGGGAAGTACCGACCCGCCGAGGAGGTCGAGGAGTGGCTGAGCCGCGATCCGATCCCGATGTATCGCGAGCGCCTGCTCGCAGCGGGAGCCGACGAGACAACGCTGAACGACATCGACCGAGACGCCCTGGAGGCTGTCGACCGCGCGACCCAAGAAGCACGGGAGGCGCCGTTCCCCGATCCGAAGACCCTCGAGACCGAGCTCTGGGCCGACGGAGGCTCTGCATGGCGGAACTGACCTATCGCGAGGCCGTGGGCCGTGCCATCGCGCAGGAGATGGAGCGCGATCCGTCGGTGTACTTCCTCGGGGAGGACGTCGCCGCCGCGGGCGGGGTCTTCAAGACGACCGAGGGACTGTTGGAGCGCTTCGGACCGGAGCGGGTCCGAGACACACCGATCAGCGAGCAGGCGATCATCGGCGCGGCGATGGGCGCGGCGATGAACGGCCTGCGACCGATCGCCGAGCTGATGTTCAGCGACTTCTTCGCGGTCTGCTGGGACATCGTCGCGAACCAGATCGCGAAGGCCCGATACATGACGAACGGGCAGGTCGAGCTGCCCATCGTGATCCGCACGGCGAGCGGCGGAGGCCTGCGGTTCGGCGCGCAGCATTCGCAGAGCGTCGAAACGTGGATGATGGCGATCCCCGGACTGAAGGTCGTCGTCCCGTCGACGCCGCTCGACATGATCGGGTTGTTCGCCGCCGCGGTGCGCGATCCCGATCCCGTCGTGGTGGTGGAGCCGAAGGTGCTGTATCCGTCGAAAGGCGAGGTGCCCGACGGGGAGATCGTCGACCGGCTCGGCGAGGCGCGCACGGTGCGCGAAGGTGGCGACGTCACGATCTGCGCGCTCGGCGCGATGGTGCCCAAGGCGCTCGAGGCGGCCGGACGGCTCACCGATGAAGGAGTCGCGGCCGACGTGATCGACGTGCGATCCTTGGTTCCGCTCGACGTCCGCGCGATCGCGGACTCGGTCGAGCGGACGGGGCATCTCGTCACGGTCGAGGAGAACCCGCGGCTCTGCGGCTGGGGGGCCGAGATCGCGGCGATCGTGGCCGACGAGTCGTTCTTCGCGCTGGACGGTCCGATCGTTCGCGTGACGACGCCGCACCTCCCGCTGCCGTCGGCCGACGTCTTGGAGGATGCCGCGATCCCCTCGGTCGATCGAGTCGTCGACGGCGTGCGGCGGTCGCTGGGGTGAGGGGAGCCCCGTGACCTCCCGTCATGTCGTCCGACCCGGGAGGGAGCTCGAGCTCACCACCCCGCCGGGGTCCAGCGTTGAGGGCCTCCGACGCTGGTCGGTCGTCGACGAAGACGTTCCCAGCGCGGTGCACACCGGGTTCGCGATCGTCGAGCTCGCCGGAGGCGGACGCATCCCGTGGCACGTTCACAGCTACGAGGACAGCCTGTACGTGTTGGAGGGCGAGGTCGTCGTCGACACGGGCGAGGGCGCCAACAAGCTTCGACCGGGCGACTACGGCGTGACGCCGGTGGGGGCGCCGCATGCGCTCCGCAACGTGTCCGACGCGCCCGCGCGGTGGGCGACGATGTGGGCGCCCCAGCCCCGGTCGAGGGTCCAGGGCGACACCTACCCGGTCCCGGGGCCGGAGCGCGAACCGAGGCCGATCGACGTGCGGGATCCACGCACGCGCTCGTTCGGGCACATCGACCCATCCAACATGGAGGTGGACAAGCAGACGCAGGACATGCTGGCGGTGTCGGCCAGCATGCGGACGGCGCTCCTCGTCTACAGCGGCATCACCGTGAAGATGA
>JBKKAE010000401.1:0-2927 GCA_046714835.1 Actinomycetota bacterium
GCGCCGACGCGGTGCTGTCCGATCCACTCGCCCTTCGGCTCTACGCTCGCGACGCGTCGATGGTCGAGGGGTCCGCGGGGCTCGTGGTCTTCCCCCGTTCCACCGACGACGTGGTGGCGTGCGTCGCCGCCGCCGCCGCCCACGACCTGAACCTCGTGCCCCGTGGAAGCGGCACGGGACTCGCGGGAGCCTCCACGCCGATCGGCGATGCCCTCGTCGTCGTGACCTCGAAGATGACCCGCATCCTGGAGATCCGGCCTGAGGATCGCCTCGCCTGGGTGGAGCCCGGACTGTTCAACCTCGACCTCGGTCTCGCATTGCGAGGGACCGGCTTCACCTACATGCCCGATCCGTCTTCGCAGCAGGTGTCGTCGATCGGGGGCAACGTGGCGACGAACGCGGGCGGACCGCATTGCCTCGCGTACGGCGTCACGTCCGCCCATGTGCTCGCGCTCGACGTCGTCCTCTCCGACGGAACGGTGACCCGGGTGGGCGCCGAGGGTCCGGAGGCGGCCGGGTACGACCTGCGCGGCGTGGTCGTGGGCTCGGAGGGAACCGTGGGGATCGTCACCGCCGCCTGCGTTCGCCTCACGCCCGAGCCTCCGGCGATCCGAACGATGTTGATGGACTTCACCACGGTCGAGGACTGCGCGGCCACCGTGTCCGCGATCATCGCCGGGGGCGTGGTGCCCGCCGCGCTCGAGATGATGGATCAGGGCATCGTCCGAGCGGTCGAAGCGTTCGCGCACGCGGGCTACCCGACGGACGCCGCCGCCGTGCTCCTCGTCGAGGTGGACGGGATCCAGGCAGGCGTCGACGCGGAAGCTCGTGAGGTCGAGGATGCCGCCCGCGCGAACTCGGTCGGGTCGATCCGCGAAGCGGAGTCGCCGGTCGAGCGGGCGTTGCTTTGGAAGGGCAGGAAGTCGGCGTTCGGCGCGATCGCGCAGATCGCTCCCCACTACCACCTCCACGACTGCGTGGTGCCTCGGACGAGGTTGGTCGAGGTCCTCACCGGCGTCTACGCGATCTGCCGCCGCGAGAACATCACCGTCACCAACGTGTTACACGCGGGCGACGGCAACCTGCATCCCTTGCTGTCGTTCGACCGGAGCGAACCGGGCGTGCTGGAACGCGTGCTCCGATCGTCTGAGGAGATCGTCCGGCTCTGCGTCGACGCCGGAGGCTCTCTGAGCGGTGAGCACGGCATCGGGCTCGAGAAGCGCGACTTCATGCCGCTCGTGTTCACGGACGACGACCTCGCGGCCCAGGCATGCGTCCGGAGCGCGTTCGATCTCTCGGGGCGGATGAACCCGCAGAAGGTCCTCCCCGACGGCGCGCGCTGCGGGGACTTCGCCGTGGCCGCAGCCGGCACGGACGCGACGGGGATCGGCGACGCGGCCGGGATCGATGACGCCATCCCGGAGGGCACGTGGATCTGATAGAGCCGGGCTCGAAGGATGAAGTACAGGACGCCTTCCGTGACGCGAGCGAACGCGGGAGGAGTGTCTCGATCGTCGGCGGAAGGACGCACATGGACAAGGGCAACCCGACCGAGGTCGATATCGAGCTCGCGATGGGCGGGCTCGATCGCGTGATCGCGTACGACCCGGCGGAGATGCTCGCCGTCGTCGAGGCGGGTATGCGGGTCGGCGACCTCCGCCGCGTCCTCGCCGAAAGGGGGCAGGAGTGGCCGGCCGGTGCGTCCGACGACGCGACCGTCGGCGGGACGATCGCCACCGCTCCCTCCTCACCTCGCCGACTCCGGATGGGTCCCCTCCGAGACACCGTCGTGGAGATGGAGCTCGTGACCGGCGACGGCCGGCTGATCCGAAGTGGCGCGCGAACGGTGAAGAGCGTCGCCGGCTACGACGTCCATCGACTGGCGACCGGATCGCTCGGAACGCTCGGCGCGATCGTCCAGGTCGCCGTCAAGGTGCGACCGCTCCCGAAGGCGCGACGGGTGGTGAGAACGTCCGAAGGCGGATCGCTCGCGGGACGCACGATCCTCGATGCGATCCCGCTCCCCTCCGCCGTCGTGGCCACGCCGCAGCGGGTCGAGATCGCGCTCGAAGGCTGGCCCCAGGAGGTCGAGGAGCAGACGGCGGCCATCCGGACCGCGGCGGGAGACGTCGAGGTCATCGACGGCGAGGGCATCGAAGGCGCCGAGGCGGTCGAAGGACCGATCGTGCTCGAGGTGGCGGTGCCGCCGTCGAAGTTCGAGGCGGTCCTCGCCGGCGAGACCGATTGGCGCGCGCTGATGGGCGTCGGGGTCGCATGGGTGGGCCTGGGCGATCCGGGAGAGCGCCTGGCTGCCCTTCGCATGCGCGTCGCCGAGGCCGGCGGCATCGCACCGGTCATCCGTGGTCCCGGCGGTCTCGGCGACGCGCCCGTCGCGGCGATCGAAGTGCACCGGCGACTCAAAGGTGCGTTCGACCCGGCGGGGATCCTCGCCCCCGGCCGATTCTGGGGCGGGCTCTAGGTCGGGGGACGAACCTGACGGGGTTTGAGCGTGCGGAGTCGCTCGCCCGCTTCCTTCAACGTCTCCAGCTTCTTGCAGAAGGCGAAGCGGACGAGGTGGGCGCCGAGCTCGGGACGAGAGAAGAACGACGAGCCGGGCACCACCGCGACGCCGATGTCCTCGACCATGTGGCGCGCGAACCGGACGTCGTCGGGGAACCCGAAGGCCGAGGTGTCGGCCATCACGTAGTACGCGCCCGCCGGCGGCTCCACACCGAACCCTGCTTCGCGGAGCGTCCCGATCCAGAGGTCCCGGCGCTCCCTGTACTCGTCGGCGGTCCGCCGGTAGTACTCCTCCGGGAGCCCGAGCGCGGTCTCGCCCGCCTCCTGGAGCGGCGGCCGGGCCCCGGCGGGGGGGCTGTGGTGGGGGGGTGGGGTGGCCCCGGGGCGCGGCGCCCGGGCCCCCCCCC
>JBKKAE010000402.1:0-3337 GCA_046714835.1 Actinomycetota bacterium
TTCGTGATCGCACGCGAACGTCGCACCGGTCCGCCCGAGTCCCGTCTGGATCTCGTCGGCCAGCAAGAGGACGTTGCGTTCGGTACAGAGCCGTCGCGCTTCGCGGAGGTAGCCGTCGGGCGGGATCCGGACGCCTGCCTCGCCTTGGATCGGCTCCACGAGGAACGCTACGACGTCCGGATCCTGGAGCGCTGCCTCCAGCGCTTCGGCGTCGCCGAAGGGAACCGACCCGAACCCCGGCGTGAAGGGATCGAAGCCCTTCGTCGCCGACGGATCGGAGGAGAAGCCCACGATCGTGATCGTCCTGCCGTGGAAGTTCCCGTCGCACACGACGACCTTCGCGCGCCCCTCCGGCACGCCCTTCACGTCGTAGCCCCACCGGCGCGCGGTCTTGAGGGCGGTCTCGACCGCCTCCGCGCCCGAGTTCATGGGAAGCACCATGTCCATGGCGCAGAGCTCGGCGAGCTGCTCGCAGAACGGGCCGAACCGGTCGTGGTGGAACGCCCGGGAGGTGAGCGTGACGAGGTCGAGCTGCGCCTTGGCCGCGCGGATCAGATCCGGATGGCGATGGCCGAAGTTCAACGCGGAGTAGGCGGACAGCATGTCGAGGTAGCGCTTGCCCTCGACGTCGGTGACCCACGCGCCATCGGCCTCGGACACGACGACGGGGAGCGGATGGTAGTTGTGCGCGCTGTGCAGCTCGGCCAGCGCGACCATCTCGGCCGTCAGGAGCCCGCCCTCGGTCTTCATGGAGCGCATCCTATGCATCGAACGCCGACCGTCGAGCCGCCCACGTAGGATGCTGTCTCGGTCCCGGCGCCCTCGAGGACGAGGCATGCATGAGGAGTTCCGATGAACCCGTAAGGATCGAGACGACGGACGACGAGGCTTCGCCGTCGTCCGTACGGCCCCGCGACGCGCTGATCGGGAGTGTGGCACTCGTCGCGGGGTCGCTCTTCTCCGTGGTCCTCTACCTGAGAGCGTTCACGCAGGCGCTCGTCCCACTGGGTCCCGACCTGTTCGGCTACATCTGGCAGACGCGCATCGTGGGGAACGCTCCGCTCTCGTCGATCGAGGCGCGCCCCGGGGTGCCGATCCTCGGCTCGGTGCTCGCCGGTCTCGGCTTGACCTCCGACGGGCTGGCGCCGCTCGTGCTCGCCCCCGTGATGATGGTGGCGCTCGGGTTCGCGGTCGCGGTGGCGCTCCGTCTGGCCTTCCGTCTTCCCCTCTGGACCGTGGGTGTCATCGGAGCCGTCGTGACCCTCTGGGGCGGCGTACTCCATCTAGCGCAAGGGCACCTGGCCAATCTCCTCAGTCTCGTGTGCATCGTTCTCGCCCTGGTCGTGCTCACCGTGCCCCGTGAACCGTGGAGGGTCCGCGTGACGGGGGCGGCGGTGATGGTCACGGCATCGGGGCTGGCGCATGCAGGACTCTTGGCCTTCTACGCCGTCACGGCCGGCCTCTGGGTCGTGCTCTCGGCCCCCTCGCTCCTGCGCGCCCTCCGAGAGGGCAGGCGGTGGTGGCAGGAGCCATCGTGCTCGTTCGTGATCGCGCTGGTGATCGGGGGCGCCGCGGTGAGCGTGGTGATCTTCGGCGCGATGGGGGTGACCGTCGAGGAGTTCACCAACATCGACGACCGTGTCACGGAGTTCGGGAACCGGCTCGCGCAGATCGAGAGAGCGATCGGATTGTGGGTGTCCGCGATGACCGTGCTCGCCGTCGTCGGCGCCGTCGCGGTGTGGAGGTTGTCGCGACGGTCGTCTCGGGCGCTCACCCTCCTGGGCCTCGCGTGGCTGACGGCGTCGGCGGTCGGAGGACTCCTCGCCGTCCGCGATCCGACGTTCCCGGGTCATCGCGTGCTGGGAGTCATCCTTCCTCTTCCCGCGTTGGCGGGGATGGGCATCGTGGGGATCGCCCTCCTCGTGAGCGGCTGGAAGGCGACGGCGACCGACGAGCGTACCGGCTTCCGTCTGGCGCGTGCGGTCGCGGCGGCGTGCGTGGTGGTCGTCCTCACCATGCTCGTCGTGTCCCCGCGCCTCGACCGTCTCGCGAGGCGCGCCGGGGGCGAGCCCCGCGGAGCGCTGGCGCGCACGATCGCCTCCTATGTCGCGGCCGTCGATCCCCAGGTTCCGGTCGTGGTCTTCGCCGATCCGCCGACACGACTCGCCGCACTGGCGTGGAGAGGGCGGCAGAATCAGGTCCGCGCCCTCGCGCCCACCGAGTCGATCGACCGGATCTTCTTCCTGATCGGTCGACTCGGCGAAGACGGCCTGCCGGAGCAGGGTGTGGCGCCGAGGAGGCAAGGGGACAGAGCGTTCGCGTACGCCGTCGAGCAGAGTTGGTCGGCGGGTGGAGCTGCACTCGAGGAAGGGGCGGTCATCCTGGCGCCCCGGGCGTACGTGCGCGGGCAGGCGTGGAGACGGATCGCCTCCGACCCCAGCCGCCTGGTAAGCCCCGAGCTCGCCGTCTTACGAGGGCCGCGTCAGCGGCCCGGCGATCTCGTGCCGACCGCGAGGGTGCCCGTCGCGCAGGCGCGGTGGCAGATCATCGCCTGTCTCCTCGCGCTCGTCGTGATGGGCGGGGGATACGGCGCGGCGGTCGCATGGGGACGCGGAGGATCCGTGGTCGAGGGCATCGCGCTCGCTCCCGCCGTCGGCATGGTGGTGGTCGTGACGATCGGAGTGACGGTCGCGCTGCTGAGCGCGGACCCAGCCGGAGCCGCCGGTCTGATCCCGACTGGCCTCGCCGCGGCGGGCGGTTACCTGCTGGCGTGGCGCCGGTGGCAAGAGCGTCGGAAGAGCCCCGAGGCGCTCCGAGCGGCCGATCGTCAGCCGGTATAGCCCTCGACCGTTCGGGGATCGCGGATGCTCGTGTCGTCGGGGTCCTGGCCCGCCGCCCGCCTCGCTCGGCGCTGATGGAGCAGGTCCCAGCACTGGTCGAGGGTGACGCCGAGCTCACGGAGCCGTTCCCGTTCGGCGTCGGTGGCCTCTCCGCGGCCTTCGCGCTCCCAGAGCTCGTGCTCCTCGTGCGCGATCTCGTTGATCCTGCCGATCACCTGCTGGTCATCCATCGAAGAGCTCCTCTCAACGCCTCCTGACGAGTGTCGCAGACGGTGAACATCCGCATGAGCCCTAGACAGCCTCGATAGGAGCCACCTAGTATCGAACATGTGTTCGAGTCTCCCAGGTTCGTCCATCTCGACGTCCGGTCCGCGTTCTCGTTGAAGGAGGGGGCGTTCGTCCCCGAGCATCTCGCGGCGCTGGCGAGCGAGATGGGGATGCCGGCCGTAGCGCTCACCGACCGGGACGGGCTCTACGGCGCCGCCCGGTTCGTCACC
>JBKKAE010000403.1:0-2729 GCA_046714835.1 Actinomycetota bacterium
GAGCATACTTCGAGGCTCGAACGGCGGGAAGGCCTCCAGCAACAGGATGACCTGCCCGACGGGATGCCGACCCGAGCGTATGCTCGTTCGGTCGTGGCTCGAACGGACCTCCCCGCCGGCACGGTGACGTTCTTGTTCACCGACGTCGAGGGCTCGACGAGACTCCTCCATTCATCGGGCGAGGCGGCCTACGCCGATGCGCTCGCCGAGCATCGCCGGCTCTTGCGGGAGGCGTTCTCGCGCAACGGCGGCGTGGAGGTGGACACCGAAGGCGATGCCTTCTTCGTCGCCTTCCCGACCGCCCCGAGTGCCCTCGAAGCGGCCGAGGGAGCCCTCGCGGCCCTGGCCGCGGGCCCGATCCGCGTCCGGATGGGCGTCCATACGGGAACACCGCTGGTGACCGATGAGGGATACGTCGGCGTCGACGTGCATCGGGCCGCGCGGATCGCAGCGATCGGCCACGGCGACCAGGTCCTTGTTTCCGCGACGACCGCGTCACTCATCGCCGGCGACATCCGGCTCATGGACCTCGGCGAGCACCGGCTGAAGGATCTCCCCGCTCCCGAGCGGATCTACCAGCTGGGCGATCGGTCCTTCCCACCGCTCAAGAGTCTTTCACCGTCGGATCTGCCGATCCCGGCGACGCCGTTCATCGGGCGGGAATCGGAGGTGGCTCGGATCTCCGCGTGGCTGGAGGATCCCGAGACGCGATTGCTCACGGTCGCCGGTCCGGGCGGGATCGGGAAGACGCGACTCGCTCTCCAAGCTGCGAACGAGGCCGCGCGCTCGTTCCCCGGCGGGCTCCGGTGGGTGGCGCTCGCCTCCCTCCGGGAGCCGTCGCTCCTCGGTGCCGCCGTCGCGCAGGTGTTGGCGATCCCGGAGGACGAGGAGGTCACGCTCGAGGAAGCCATCTCCCGGCAGCTGGGGGGGCGCCGCACCCTCTTGCTGTTGGACAACGCCGAGCACCTGTTACCGGAACTCGCGGATCGGGTCGCACTCCTCCTGCAGGGCGCACCGAGCCTGACGCTCCTCGTCACCAGCCGCGAACGTCTGCGACTCGGCTCCGAGCGCCTGTTCGAGGTCCCGGAGATGAGTACCCGCGATGCCGAGGCCTTCTTCCTCGCCCGAGCCGCCGCCGTCGGCGCGCCTCTCGAGTCCTCGGACACCGTCACGACGCTGTGCGAGCGCTTGGATCGCCTGCCCCTCGCGCTCCAGCTCGCTGCGGCCCGACTCCGCCTCTTCTCGCCAGAGCAGCTCCTCGAGCGGCTCTCGGACCGCCTCGATCTGTTGACGGGCGAGCGCGATGCGGATCCCCGTCAGCGAACGCTCCGAAGCACGATCGAGTGGAGTCACGATCTGCTGTCCGACCAGGAACGAACACTCCTCCGGCGATTCGCGGTCTTCGTCGGGGGCAGCACGGTGGATGCGGCTCAAGCCGTGTGTGAGACGGAGATCGGCACCCTGGAAGCCCTTCTGGACAAGGCCCTCCTACAGCGGCGCGACGACCTGCATGGACCTCGCTTCTGGATGCTCGAGTCGATCCGGGGCTTCGCCGCCGAGCGCTTGGACGCGTCGGGGGAGGGGGCTGCACTTCGGGCCCGGCACGCCGCGTGGTATCGCGGTCTCACGGAGGCCACCGAGTCCTCCCTCCGGTCGGGCGACCCTGAGGAGATCCACGTGCCCGCGCTGGAGGCCGACATCGACAACCTCAGGGCGGCGATGTCCTTCGGGATGGACACGCGTGATAGAGACCTCGCCCGCTCGATCGTCGCGGCGCTGCCCACGTACTGGCTCATGCGGGGGCGGTACGCGGAGGCTCGCTTGTGGCTCGAACGCGCCCTCGAGATCGAGCCGGTCGAGGACGACCTGCGCCGCCGGCTCCTCTCGAGCTTCGCCACCGTCGCTGCTCTCCGGGGGGACCACGCCGCGGCCGTGGAAGCGTCGGACGCAGCGGCCGAGCTCGCCACGCGGCTGGGAGGTGCGACGGAGCGCCTCGAGGTCCTCAGGGAACAGGCTGCCGCGGCCTGGATGAAGGGTGACCGCACGCGGGCCGAAGAGTTGTACGAGGAGGCCTTCCAGGTGGCCGTCGACGTGAACAACGGTGTTCGCACGTCGGCATGCCGCCTCAACCTCGCGACGCTTGCGAACGAGACCGGTCGACACAACCGCGCGGAGGAGCTGCTGCAACGGAACCTCCCGTTCGTCCGGGCGCGGGGGCAGAGCCGGTGCGAGGCGACCACGCTCGCGTTGATGGCCGAGACCTCACTCCACCTGCGTCGTGCCGACGAGGCCTCAGGCCCGGCGGGGATGGGCGCACACCGAGCGGCCCAGATCGGCGACGAGCCCTTGCTGATCTTCTGCCTCGAGCTGATGGCGGCGGGGGTTGCCGACGAGGGAGATCTCCGACGAGCAGCGTTGATCCTCGGAGCCACCGATGCGGCCCGCCGAGCGATGGACGCGGAGCCCGACGAACAGGAGGCCTTCGTCCGGGCGTGGACGGAGGATCGGCTCGCCGGCTCGCGTGACCGAGGAGAGATCGAGGCGGCGCGAGACGAAGGCGGCCGTCTCGATCTCCGGTCGGTCCTGCTCGGCGCGACCCACGACTGAGGTCGGTCAGGCTCCCGCGTCACGATCCGGCGAGGTCGGTGAACCGCCCCGGGTTTCTTGGAGACTCCGATGAACCTGTGGCGGTTCAGCCTCCGAGGGTGAGACCTCATCGTTCCTTGCGT
>JBKKAE010000404.1:0-8080 GCA_046714835.1 Actinomycetota bacterium
ACGTAAGTCTGCGCCATGCTGGGGTAGGTTCCGCCGTGTACGACGGGGTCAATGTCGGAGGGCCCATGAGGGCCTCTCCGCTGGCAGCCGGGAGAAATCCCGGCAGATGGAGGAGCACACGCATGGCAACGCTTCTTTGGATCCTGGCAGTCATTCTCGTGATTGCCGGGATTTTTGCGATCGTTCGCAAGCAGCTTCTCTGGGGTGTGGTTCTGATCGTCGTCGGGCTGCTCGTCGGCCCCGGCGGTGTCAGCATCTTCTGAACCGTTCGGGCCCGCCCGCTCCTCCGTGCGGGCGGGCCCGCTCTTCCCCCACCTGACCGATGCCTGAACGTCAACACACGCACGAGCCGTTCGAACGACGCCTGAAGGGACGACTGTCCGCCGGCCTCCTTCTCGGTGTGCTGGTCGGAGGGATCCTCGGGGTGGTCGTCGGTGCCCTCGCGTTCGACGGACGCGCGCCCGCGATCGTCGCATGCGGGTTGGGCGGCGTCATCGCCGGACTGCTCTACGGAACCCTCGTCGGGTCCTTCGCGGCCCTCGAGTCCCCCGACCGGGACGCGAACCCTCCGACACGCCACACCCGCTTTCCGAGCCTGCGATCGATGAGGAGGACGAGACCGACCTCTCCGAACGCCGCAAGGGGACCGGCACGCCGTAGGGAACCGCTTGCATGTGCGACCCCGTCCGGGTCGTTACAGCCTCAGTCGTCCTCGTCGCCCTTCCAGATCGATGGGACGGCGAACCAGGAGAACCCCAGGAGGGCGAGGGCGATCAGGGCGACCGGCAGGGCGGCCGCGAACCCGTAGATCACGTTCGTGATGAGGAAGACCACACATGCCATCGCGAAAGTGAGAAGCACGAGCCCGACGATCGCGAACACGTTGGAGATGCGGAGCATGCGCTCCTTGTCCCCTTGCCGGAACCGGATGCGATGGTACGCGGCGGGCATCGTGAGCGCACCGGTCGCCGCCACCGTGAGAAGGACCGTCACGAAGTACAAGCCCTTGTCCACGGATGTGGCCTCGGCGAAGCGCGCCGAGAACGGAACGGTGAGCAGGAAGGCGAGGAGGACCTGGACGCCCGGCAGGATCACGCGGAGGCCGTTGAGGAGCTCGATGAGCTCACGGTCAACGCGCTCCTTCGGTGATTCGTCGGGCTGCGGCCCGGAGGTCGCCTCCCGGCTGGTGGGATCCTCGGCCTGTTCGTCGGTCACGGCACCTCGCTTACCCCACGGCGACCCTCGGGAATCTCAGCACGAGGCCTTGTCGAGCCTGGGCTCACGGCCCCGTCTGCTTCCGGAGCTTCTCCAGCGACTGCGACACGAGCCGGGAGACGTGCATCTGCGAGATCCCGAGCTCGTCCGCGATCTCGGTCTGGGTTCTGCCTTCGAAGAAGCGGAGGTACAGGATCGTGCGCTCTCGCTTCGGGAGGTCCCGGAGCGCGGGTGCGACGCTCAACCATTCCTCGGAAACCTCGTAGCTCCGATCCTCGCTCCCGATGGATTCGGCCGCGGTCGACGTGGCGTCGCCGGTCGGCGCATCGAGCGAGTCGGTCGTATACGCCTGCAATGCGTCGAGCGCCTGCAGGACGTCGTCCTCGCCGATGTCGGCAGCGGAGGCGATCTCGGTCACCGTCGGGGCCCTTCCCAGGTCCTGCCACATGCTCGACACGGTTCGGTTCACCAAGATCGCGGTCTCCTGGACGTTGCGAGGCACCCGAAGGGCCCACCCTCGATCACGGAAATGCCGCTTCAACTCGCCGACGATGGTGGCGGCCGCATAGGTCGAGAACGGCACACCGCGTTCCGGGTCGAACCGATCGATCGCGTTCAGCATGCCCAGCGAGGCGGTTTGCGTGAGGTCATCGACGGGCTCCCCTCGACCCGCGAAGCGGCGGGCGAAGTACTCGGCGAGAGGCAGGAACTCCTTCGCGAGCTCCTCGCGGGCGGACGGGTCGGGGAGGCGCCGGAAGAGCTCTGCGATCTCCTCTTCCGGCCGGGAGGATCTGGTGCGGTCGCTCACCGATCCACACGTTCGTGACGCTTGGTGAATCGGATCGAGGGACCATCGCCGTCGAGCCGCTCAGCTCGGATCTCATCGGTCAGGCCCTTGACGACGAGCCAGGGCCACGAGGCCAGCGCGCGCTCAGACGGCCAGGGCTCCGCTTCCCCGTCGGAACTGAGCGTGACCTCGATGGCCTCCGCGTCGCTGCCGATCGTCATCCGAAGCACCGTCGCTTCCACCTCGTCCAGAAGCAGTGATGCCGCTTCCGTGACGGCGAGACGGACCTCCTCGATCTGGTCGATGGGCATGTCGAGGCGGGCGGCAACACCCGCGACGACGTTGCGCAATACCTGTACGGAACCAGGCGTCGCGGGGGCCTCGACGAAGACGGCAGTGGGGAGATCGGTCACGGTGACGACTTATACTAGCGGCGAGACTTCGCGCAACCGACCCGGGAGGAGGATCACAGCTTGGACCTGTCCCTCGACAAGCGGACGCATGGGACCTGGGTCGTGATCGATGTCGCGGGGGAGCTCGACCTCTACACCGCTCCCAGTTTCCGAGAGTCCGTGCTCGAGGCGTCCGGCGACAACGACCCTCCCAAGGTGATCGTGGACTTCCGTGACCTTGGCTTCATCGACTCATCTGGGCTCGGCGCCATCGTCGCCTGCCTGAAGCACCTCCGAGAGCGTGGGGGAGACCTCGCGCTCGCCGCTCCCGAAGGATCGGGGCTCCGTCGACTTCTTGACCTCACCGGTCTCGATCGGGTACTCACGCTCTACACGAGCACCGAAGAGATCCCGCAAGACTGAAGCGCCCAGCCATGACGAGCTCCCGACTCAGGGTCGCGAGAGACCCCGCACTCGCGCTCATCGTTCGCATCTTCGTCGGTTCCGTGATGGAGCCTTGGGAGGTGCCCGAACCCGCCCGCGGGGACCTCCGCTTGGCCGCCTCGGAGCTCTTCTCCGGCGCCGTCGAGGCCGGGGAGGGAGACCCCGTGACCTTCGAGCTCGCGTCTGACGATATGCAGATCGAACTTCGAGCGGACGGTGTGCTTCCGGACGACGCGGCGCAACCCGACGACGAAGGCTGGACCGGACGCTTCGACCTGATCCGAGCACTCTTCCCCGACGCGGAGATCGGCGGCACGGTGCGGATCCGCATCCCCGTTCCCGCCTAAGGAGCGCGCGGAAGCGCGTTCCTGGGGGTGATTGGACGCCCCGCCCCCTGGGTATAGCGCTCCCCAGACGAGGCCGGAAGGAGGCCGAGAGATGCGTGCGATCCATCAGCACAACGACGAGGACGCGACCACGACGGAAACGAGGTCACTGAGCGAGGCGCCCTCGCCCTGGCTCGCGGTCCGCGTGATCCTTTCCGTGGGGGCCGCCGTGCTCCTGTTGGTCGGCAGCTTCCTCGAATGGTTCGACGGAACCGACGGTTCGGCCCTTGCCGTGCAAGGCTTGTGGGAGGCGGACGCCGGCACAGCCGGGTTCCTTGCCTCCGCCGGACTGGTCACCGCCATCTGTGGGGCCGTCATCGTCCTCGGCCTGGCGTTCAAGGGGGGCTGGCTCACTCGGTTCGCCGGCGCGGTCGCGCTCGTGGCATTCACGCTCGTGGTGATCCAGCTCGGGCGCTCCGGTTCGCTGGATTCGCTCGAGAATGTGGGCATCGGCCTGTGGCTGGTGCTCGCGGGAGGCATCTTGGCGCTCGTCGGTGGCTTCTTCCCCACGACGCGTGTCGTTGCCGCCGCGACCGCCGTGAACGACACCGACCACGACGAAACTACCCATTCTCACCGAGACGATGCCGATCACCACGACGACGACTGACTGACACCCAGGTCGACATCTCAGGACGTCGCATGTCGAAGGACCGTGACCCGGCCGTTCACGGCCGGGTCACGGTGATCCTGGTGCCATCGCTGTCGCCGTCGGGGTCGTGGTTGCTGCCGGCGGCATAGAGGTACGACGCCTTCGAGAGCCCGAGCGCCACGAAGACGACGCTCGCGCGCGACCTCCTGAGATCCCGCCTCCAGGGTGCACGCGCCAGCCGGGCCGGTCGTGCAGGTGAGCACCGCGCCTTTCGGACCCAACCTTCCGCTATCACCCGAACGGCCGAGGGTCGCGACGACTCCCACCGGTCCCAGCGCAGTTCGTCTCGAGATCGTCGAGCGGGCGACGCATGGAGCCGCCTCCTCCGGGGAAAGGAGTGAGGACGCGCCGAGAGGCGATCTGATCGGAGGGAAACGCATGACCGATACGGGCCGGGATCAGAAGCTCCTCGATGAGGAACGGTCGCGCCTCCTGGAGCTGAAGGAGAGCCTGACGCAAGCCACTGAGGACGTCGAACGCGAGCCGACGGGAGACCCCAGCGCGGGAGGCCATCTCGCCGATGCCGGGTCGGAGATGTTCGAGCGATCCAGGGACCTCTCGATCGTCCAGGATCTCGAGGCCCAACTCGCCGACATCGAGCACGCCAAGGCACGGTTAGCCAACGGCAGCTACGGGACCTGTGAGGCCTGCGGCAAGCCGATCGGCGCGGCGCGACTGGCCGCTCGACCGGCAACCCGGTTCTGCATCGAGGACCAGCAGGGAGCGGAACGCGAGTTCCAGATCGGGTAACGCATGAAACGGAAGGACGAGATCACGATCGTTCGCGTTACATCCGAAGGGCCTCTCGTCGTGCGGGGCCCGCTCCGCTTGCTGGACGAGCAGGGGAACGAGGTGTCGACGCGGCGGAAGGTCAATGCACTCTGCCGTTGCGGGCGATCCGCCGCGCAGCCCTTCTGCGACGGCACCCACAAGATCGTTCCATTCAGTCCGAGAGCGGTGCGCGGAGCCTCCGCCTCAGCACGCGGGTCGGGGTCGCCGCCCGGTTGATGACCGTTCCCGCGTAAGGACATCCCCGCCCGAGCAGCCTGCGAGCCAGGGCGACCCACACGAGGGTGGCCCGCTCGCCGACCCAGAGCGGAGCGAACAGCGGCGATACCCGGTCGAAGACTCGCCGACCCCCGTTCCTCCTACGACCGATCCCCGCGGCGAGGATCGCGACTCCGGCCGCGATGATGAGACCCCCGGGTCGACGCCGTGCGATCACCACGAGGGACGGCGCCGTCGCCAGGAAAGCACCGAAGCGGAGGGGCTGAGCCCAATCGTCGTAGGCCTGGCGGGGGCGCTGCTCCAGGAATCGAGCGAGGGTCGGCGGTCGACGACGGACGAACAGCGTCGGCTCGTCGGCGACGCGACCCCCGGCGGCCTTCACGGTTCGTATCAGCTCGAGGTTCTCGAACAAGACGTCTCCGTCGTAGCCGCCCACCGACGTGAGGAACGAGCGTCGAACGCCGAGGGTGCCCGGGAAGTCGCTCCCGACCGCTCGGTTCAACAAGATCCGCGCCGTGTCCCAGCGCGCGTGCCACGGAAGAGGGTCGAAGTAGTTCTGAGGCCGAACCAGGTCCGCGTCCGTGAGGAGTCGGGCCATACGGTCCAGGGCGTCGTCGTCGTAGCGGACGTCCTCGTCCGCAACCACGACGCTCTCGCGCGCCGCCAGCCGGAGGCCGGTAAGCACGCCCCGCACCTTGCCGTTCGCGCAACGGATGTCGTCGGCCGGCGGACCGTGGGTGGCGAACCCCGCCCACCGCTCGCGGTGGATATCGAACTCGGCTCGCTCCGAGCCGTCCACGATGACGAGGTCGACCCGCTCCGACAGCCACGCCAGGTAGTGGGTCAGTTCGTCGATCCCGTCGTCGCCGGGACGAGACCGGAGGGGAAGGACGTAGGAGAGACGACCCGTCACGGTCGGGAGGCGGTGCTCTCGAGCGATGCTGAGACTCCCTCCCGCCACGCGCGTAAGAGAGCAGCCGAGGCTCGGTCTTCGAGAAGCTCCAGCGCCTGCGCCCCGAAGATGATGTCGGTGGCGAGGGCGGGCTCCCTGGACGCGACCTCGACCGCGAGGTCACACGCGAGCACCTCGTGCACCGAATCGGCGACGACATGCTCATCGAAGAAACGCAGAGCGTCCGCATCGAATCCCAGCCGGCGGAAGCCGTTGCCATAGCCTCGATTCGGCAAGCTCGACGTCATCTCGAACGCTGCGAGATGGCCGACCAGCGCTCCTCGCCAGCGGCGATGCAGTCCGAAGAGAGAGATCAGGTTCACGGTCGCGAGCGTCGTCCCGGGTAGGCGATCGAGGTACGCTCCGTACGAGCCGTCGAGACCCGCGGCGATCATCGTCGAGCGGAACAGCTCGGCGTGTATCCAGGCCGGGTCACCGCTGCCGTATTCGTCGTACTGGATCTCCATCACCATCGTCTTCGCCGCGCCCTCCAACCGCGGGATCACCCACGAATGCGGATCTGCCTCCTTCAGCTGGTAGGCCGACCGGTGGATCAGGAACTCGCGGGCCTGCTCGACGGTGGCCTCTCGCTCCACGAACGCGGAGAGCGAGTCATCGCCCGGCGGCGACGCGATCGCGCGGAGGACCTCGGCCACCTCGCCGGGCTCCACCTCCAGACGTCCGATCGTGCGACGGAGGCACGCCTCGAACATCGCCTCAAGTCGGCGACGAACGGCAAGGATCGAAGCGTCCCACTCGAGGTCGTCGGGGACGCCCGGCAGCCCTCGGTAGTGCAGCTCGTAGGCGAGGTAGAGCGCCAGGTGCAGGTCGTCGTCGCCCAACGGGTCCTCCGGTGGTGACGGCTGTCCGGATCGGACCTCACCTCCAGCGAGGAGACCGAGCATCTCCTCGCTGAACGGGCCGCGGGCAGGAGGTAGCACCTCGGCATCCCCCGTCCTCGACCGATCGAGCGGCAGATCACGCATGAGTCCTCGAGATACCCGAGTGGGACCCGTCCTACTCGGGCCGAGCCGGCGTGGCTCCCGGGTCGACTCGAACCTCCGGTGCACTCCTATCGATCGTCGGGTTCGTTGCTGATATCGGCGAGCACGGAGCCGGCATCTTGCTGGATGGCGAGATCGCCGAGGGAGACGACCCCGACGGGCTTGCCACCTTCGAGGACGGGAAGACGGCGTACGGCCTTCTCGCGCATCAGCTCGAGCGCTCTCTCCACGGGATCGTCGGGGGCGACCGACGTCAGGTCGCCGCTCACGACCTGTCCCAGCCGTGTCGTGTTCGGATCTGCACCTTCTGCGACCCCGCGGATCACGATGTCTCGATCGGTCACGATCCCTTCCGCATCGTCACCCTCGACGACGATCACGTCTCCGATACCCCGATCACGCATCAATCGAGCTGCCTCCGCGAGCGAGGCATCGCGGCCGAGCGTGATCGGCCCGGTCGTCATGACCTCTTTCACCTGCTGACCCATGACTCCTCCTCATGCTGGACGACGAGCGTTCCGCCCGATGGAGGTCCCATTCCCATGACCCCACGATGAGAAACGGGGAGGAGACCCTCGAAGCCGGTGGCCGCTACCGCGGCATGAGCACGAGCATGAAGCCGGCCACCAGAGCCAGAGCGATGGCCGCGATCACCAGGGGCCTCGTGGACGGCTTGACGTCGAGGTCCAGGGACAGCTCGGAACCCAGAGTCTCGTACAGCGTGGTGAGCTCGTCCGCCGTCTCGGCGGTGAATGTCTCGCCGCCGCTCGTGGAGGCGATCGCTTCGAGGGCCTCGAGGTTGGCTCCCGGGCCGTCGGTCCCTTCTTCCACCTGTCCCACCACCACCGTGAAGACCGGTACGGAGAGAGAGCGCGCCCGTTCGGCCGCCTCCTCTGGAGGGGTCTCACTTCCCGTGTCACGGCCATCCGAGATCAGCACCGCTACCGCCGGGGTTCCTTGCGCGTCCCGCCGGATCTCTTCGATGGCTTCGAGGGCCACGATGAGGCCGTCGCCGATGACCGTTCCGCGAGATGTCGTGAGCCCGCCGAGAGCCTGCACGACCTCTTGATGTTCCTGTGTCGGGGACACGACGAGTCGGGCGTCGCCCGCGAACGTCGCGAGGCCGACGCGGAAGTCGGGTGGAAGCTCTTCCAGGAACGCGTTCGCAGCCGCCTCGGCGGCGGTCAGTCGGTCCGGCGCGACATCGGTCTCTTTCATCGAATCCGAGACGTCCATCACG
>JBKKAE010000405.1:0-11082 GCA_046714835.1 Actinomycetota bacterium
AACCGGGTGCCGTCGGGGAGGCCCTCGACGTAGGGGTGCGGGCGCTGCCAGGTGACCTCGTTCCATCCGATGTGCGGCACCTTGACGTCGTCGGGGAGGCGGCGGGACCCGCCGGGCAGGACCGCCAACCCGGCCTCCGGGTCTTCCTCGCTCCGTTCATAGAGCACCTGCATACCCACGCAGACTCCGAAGACCCGCTTGCCGGTTCCGACCGCCTGGGCGACCGCTCGGTCGAGCCCCCTGTCACGGATCGCGCGCACGCAGTGCCCGAAGTGGCCGACCCCTGGGATCACGAGCGCCGCGGCGGCCGCGACCCGCTCGGGATCTCCCGTCACGACCGGCTCGCCGCCGGCGTGCGCGAGCGCGCGCGACACCGAGTGGAGGTTCCCGCTGCCGTAGTCGAGCACGGCGATCTCGGCCACGGTTCCTACAGCGTTCCTTTCGTGCTCGGGATATCGCCGCGGCCGGTCGGCGCGCACGCATCGCCGAGGGCCTTCGCGAGCGCCTTGAACTCCGCCTCCACGACGTGGTGCGGGGACCGTCCGGATCGCAGTCGCACGTGCACCGTGAGGTCGGCCGCCTGCGCGAACGCGCGAACGAAGTCCTCGACGAGACCGGTGTCGAACGTCTCGATCGTCTCGGCCGGGACGTCGACCTCGTGGAGAACGAAGTTCCTTCCCGACAGGTCCAGCGCGACCTCGACCGCCGCCTCGTCCAGCGGCACGACGATCGAAGCGAACCGGCGGATGCCGGCCTTGTCGCCGAGCGACTCGGCGAGCGCCTGACCGAGCGCGAGCCCCACGTCCTCGACCGTGTGGTGCCCGTCCACGTCGAGGTCGCCCTTGCTCGTGACCGACAGGTCCCAGCCGGCGTGCTTCCCGAGCTGTTGCAGCATGTGGTCGAAGAACGGCAGGCCGGTGTCGGACTCCGACGTGCCCTGCCCGTCGAGCGTCAGCTCCACGCGGACGTCCGTTTCCTTCGTGGTGCGCGAGACCGTCGATGATCGCGGCATCCCTACGTCAGCACCTCCTCGAGCGCCTTGAGGAACAGGTCGATCTCGTGCGGCGTCCCCGCCGTGACCCGGAGTCCGTTCGGCACGACGGCCGTCAGATCCCGGATGAGCACGCCCCGATCGAGCAGTCCTCGATGGAGCTCCTTCGCATCGCCCGGCGGCTGGAACAGGACGAAGTTCGCCTGCGAAGGGAAGACCGTGACGCCGTCGATCCCCGAGAGCGCGCGAACGATCCGATCGCGCTCCATCCGGATGGCACCCAGGCTCGCGGCTGCCTCGTCCGCGTGTCGGAGCGCCGTGAGTCCGGCCGTCTGCGTGAGCGCACTCATGTGGTACGGGAGCCGGACGCGCTCGAGGTCTTCGATGACCTCGGGCGACGCCAGCACGTACCCGATCCGCGCGCCGGCCAGCGCGAACGCCTTGGAGAACGTTCGCACCACGACGACGTTCGGGTGCTCGGCGACGAGCGGCAGCGAAGTGTCGCCGCCGAACTCCACGTACGCCTCGTCGACGATCACAAGCCCGTCCGACGCCGACGCCAGCGACCGGATCGCGTCGAGCGGTTGGGTGTTGCCGGTCGGGTTGTTCGGCGAGCAGACGAACACGACATGTGCGCCCGAGGCGCCGGCCCACTCGATGGCGCCGTCGTCGATCTCGAAGGGTGGATCCAGGCGGCGTTCCGCGATCTCGGTCTGCGTGAGCCAGCAGAGGCGCCGGTGCAGCATGTAGGTCGGTTCGAAGAGCGCCGCGCGCCGCCCTGCGCCGCCGTACGCCATGAGGAGCTGCGTCAGGATCTCGTTGGAGCCGTTGGCGGTCCACACGCCGTCCACCGGGTGCCCCGTGCGCGCGGCGAGCGCCTCGCGGAGAGCGAGCATCTGCCCGTCGGGATAACGGTTCAGCGGGAGCTCGCGCACGGCGGCCGCGAGGTCGTCGGAGAAACCGATGGGCAGCGGCAAGGGGCACTCGTTCGTGTTCAGGCGAACGGCGACGTCGAGCTGCGGAGAGTCATACGGCCCGACCTCGCGGAGGCCGGGCCGGGGGCTGGCGGGCGTGTTCACGCCCGGTCCCTCCGAGCCTCCACCGCCTTCGCGTGACCGACGAGCCCTTCCGCGTTCGCGATCGCGGCCGCCGCGCCGGCGTGCCGCGCCGCGGCCGCTTTCGTCATCTGCACCACCGAGCGCACCGTCACGTAGTCCGAGGCGCGCAGCCCGGAGGAGAAGCGGGCCGTCCCCGACGTCGGCAGGACGTGGTTGGACGCGACACCGTAGTCGCCGAACGGGACCGCGCTCCATTCGCCGAGGAAGATCGCGCCCGCGACGGAGACGGTTCCCAGGAAGGCCTCGGGATCCGCGAGGAGCACCAGCAGATGCTCGGGCGCCAGATCGTCCACGACGGTCGCCGCATGGGCCAGATCGCGAACGAGGACACCACGAGAAACCGCGAGGGCTGCGTCGACGATCTCGCGCCGGCCCGCCTCCGCGACGGCCTGCTCGAGTGCCGAGCCGACCTTCGCGATCACGGCCTCCTCCGTGGTGATCAAGTAGGTGCGCGCCAGCGGGTCGTGCTCCGCCTGCGCGATGAGATCGAGGGCCACGAGCTCCGGATCGACGTCGCCGTCCGTGACGATCGCCAATTCGCTCGGGCCGGCGAGGGCATCGATCCCCACGGTCCCGCAGAGCTGTCGCTTCGCCTCCGTCACGTATGCGTTGCCGGGGCCCACGATCCGGTCGACCTGCGGGATCGTCTCCGTCCCGTACGCCATCGCCGCGATCGCCTGCGCGCCACCGGTCTTGGCGACGTAGGTCGTGCCCGCCCGCTTGGCGGCGTACAGAACGGCAGGGTGGATCGTGCCGTCTGCGCGGGGAGGGGTGCACAGCACGATCTCCGGCACGCCGGCGACCACGGCGGGAACCACGGTCATGCACACGGAAGAGGGATACTGGGCGCGTCCGCCCGGCACGTAGCAGCCGACGGCCCGGATCGGGCGGACGATCTCTCCGTACCGAACCCCGTCGCGATCCTCCCACCACTCGGTCGGGAGCTGGCGGGCGTGCAGTCGGCGCATCCGCTCGATCAACGAATCGATCGCCCACTTCAGATCGTCCGGCGTCTCGTGCTCTGCGACCGCGAACTCTTCCCGGCGCACCATCAGGCCGGTGCGCGTGAGATCCGCATCGTCGAAGCGCTGCGCGAGCTCGATCAAGACCTCGTCGCCTTCGACGAAGACGCGTTGCAGGATGCGTTGCACCGTTTCGAACACGGTGGGATCGATCTCGGGCCTGATGGCCTCGAGCCGCTCCCCCCGCTCGCGCAGGTCCAGGAGCTCGAGCACGTCAGGACCCTTCGGTGACGTCGGCGCGATGATGTGCCGCCCGCGCCGGGCGGCGGTCTCGGATCAGGATCACCCAACCGCTGACGCCGACCGCGAGCGAAGCGGCGATCAGCATGCCCAGCGCGAGCAGGAGAGCGGTTTCCCGGTCCATAGGAGTCGGAAGGTTACCGGAACCCGCAACCCCGACGACCGCCTCAGGTCTCGTCGGCAGCCTGGCGCTTCGACTCCGTTCGGCGTTCGGCCTCGAGGCGCTCCAGATCCACGTCCTCGTAGCTCATGTACTCGAACGCTCCCCCGATCGAGGGATGCACCTCGGAGATCAGCCGGTGCATCGACTGCGCGACGCGACGGTAGGTCGGGTGGCCCTGCGGCTGCGACCGGAGCTCTGTCAGGTGCATCGCCTCACGCGCCGTCATCTGCATCACGAAGCGGATCCGGAAGGCCATCGGCACCGCGTACTGGGCGACGTCCTCGAAGCCCGCGTCCAGGAGGGAGCGCTCCATCGCCCGCCCCGCATCCATCACGCGGTCCCACCGATCGCGCATGCCGGCCTCATCGACGTCCGCGGGCGTCTCGTGCCCGTGCTCGCTGGTCAGGCGCTGCCATTCGATCGTCAATGGGCGGTGGCGCTGGAGGTCCCGGAACACGCCGTAGTCGCAGAGCACGTCGAAGCGATATCCGGTGCGTTCCCACGCCCGTCCGGGCTTGTGGCGCCGGTTGGACCGCTCACCGACGCTCGCCCGCAGCAGTTCCTCGCGCTCGTCCCGCGACATCTCGCGGGCGAGGCGGAGGAGCTGGTCGTCGGGAAGATCCGTGCTCGCGTACAGGATCGCGCCCGCGACCTTCGTCTCGCCCTCGGGATCGAAATCGACGAGCGTGACCTCGTCCTGCGGTTCCGGCGTCGTGGAGCCGGCGAGCTTCGCCGCGAGCTCCTCGACGCCTTCGCGCGTCGCGCGCCAGTAGCGCGCCCACGCGACACCTCGGTCCTCGACGTCGACGCGCTTGAGGAAGGCAGGGATGACCTTGCGGAGCTCCTCGAGTATCAGGTCGCCGTACTCCCGCATCTCCGCGAGTGGGTGGACGGACAACCGCATCAACAGCTGCTCGTAGGACTGCGCCGTGGCGTAGATGCCGACGTTGGAGCGTGTCCCGGCCGGCAGGCACACCCGCAACGTGTCGCACGTCTTCGCGGTGATCGTCGAGCGATAGACGAAGTCGGAGTCGCCGTCGTCCTGCGGGAATCGCCGCTCGTACCACGCGTACATCGGATCGAACATCTCGCCGTACAGGCCGAAGACCTCGTCGAGGTACGCGCGGTAGGTGGGCTCGAGGCCGGTCTCCTCCAGCTCGGGTGGGACCGTCGCGCGCCAGCGCCCGCCCGGCATGTCGTCGTAGCGCATATACCGCGTCGACTGCTCCAGGTACGCGGCGAGCCGGCCCCATTCCAGAGCCTTCGCAAGGAGCTGCGACGACTGCTCGCACGCGAGATGCACGCCTCCGAGCTGCGCGACGGAGTCGTCTCCGTACTCCACGAACACGCGGTCGTAGAGCTTCTCCGCGCGTGCGATCCCGACGCTCGTCATCTCACCGCTCTCGTCGACCTCCTCGGCGAACTCGTCCAGATAGAGCCGGCGAAGTGACTTCGTCGTGCGCGAATACCGCGCGAACAGCGCGCCCTTCACGACCTCCGGGAGGTTTACCAGCGCGAAGACGGGTCCCTGGAGGTTCGTGAAGTGTCGCGCGAGCACCTCCCGCTGGTCCGCGGTGAATCCTTCGGTCGCGAACCAGAGCGTCACGGCGACGGTGAGGGAGAGGGCGATGGCGGCGGGGATGCCGCCGCTCGCTGGTGGAGCACGATAGTGGTCCCCGGCGGTACGGCCGTGCCGGGAGCCGTGTCCTGCTGGACGACGTTGTTCGGATTGAAGCCGCATTCGGGGTTCGGGAGGACGTCCTCGCCCAGCTGGGGCTCGAGACCCAAGCCCTCAAGCTCGGCCTCGGCGGACGCCAGCGACCTGCATTCCACGTTCGGGACGATCACGACGGAGGGACCCGCGGAGACGATCACATCGACGGATGTACCCTTCGGCACCTCGGTGAACGCCTCGGGCGATTGGCTGATGATCCGATCCTCCGGGACGTCCTCGTCGTTCTCCTCATCGACCTGACCGAGCTCGAGACCCGCGTTCTCCAAAGCCTTTTGGGCCGCCTCGACGGTCATGCCCTCGAGGGAGGGGACGTCCACCGGTCGTGGCTCCGCCGACACGATCAGGTCGATCTCGCTCCCGGGCTCCACCTGTCGGTCGGCGGGAGGGTTCTGCTCGAGCACGATGCCCGGGTCCACCCGGTCCGTCCGCCGCCGCGTCACGTTGTCGACCACGAGGCCGGCATCCTCGAGCTCCTGTCTCGCCTCGGCCTCGGGCATGTCGACCACGTCCGGCACGACGACGAGATCTCCGGCGCCGTCGTCGGTGAGCATCGTGACGACCAGGTAGGCGCCGGCCGCGAGCAGGGCCATGACCAGGATCGCGAGCAGGGCTCCGACCCACGCCTTCCGCGAGCCGCCCGGCTCCCCCTGCACGGGCGGAAGCACCGACGTCTGCTGGGGGCGGGAGATCACCTGGGTCGCCTCGCCGCCGACCGGCAGCAGAGGCGTCGCCATCACCTGGCCGCCGATTCGCGCACGCTCCAGGTCGTCCGCGAACTCCTTCCCGGACTGGTAGCGGTTCGCGGGGTTCTTCGACAGGGCACGCATCACCACGGCATCCAGCTCGGGTGGCACGTCGGGATTGGCGGCGGAGGGCGCAGGGGGCGTCGCGTTCACCTGCTTGTACGCGATCGCCATGGGAGAGTCGCCCGTGAACGGCGGTCGCCCGGTCAACATCTCGTACAGGACCACGCCCAGCGCGTAGATGTCGGTGCGGGCGTCAACCGGCTGACCCTGCGCCTGCTCGGGGGACAGGTAGGAGGCAGTGCCGAGAACGGCGGATGTCTGCGGCGCGGTCTCGGGTCCGGTGATGAGCCGCGCGATCCCGAAGTCCATCACTAGCACCTTGCCGTCACGGGTGACCATGACGTTCGCCGGTTTGATGTCTCGGTGGATCACCCCTTGCGCGTGCGCGACGGCGAGCGACTCGGCGATGTCCTGCGCGATCTTGGCCGCCTCCATCGGAGGGATCGTCTTGCCTGATCCGAGGTAGTCGGCGAGGGTTCGCCCCTCGATGAACTCCATCACGATGTACGGCGTGTCGCCGTCTGTGCCGGAGTCGTAGACCGAGACGATCCCCGCGTGGTTCAGTCGCGCGGCGGCCTGCGCTTCCCGCCGGAAGCGGTCGACGAAGCTCGCGTCGCTCGCGAACTGCGGCAGGAGAGTCTTGATCGCGACGGTGCGGTTGAGGACACGATCGTGGCCGCGCCAGACCTCGGCCATACCGCCGGCGCCGATGCGCCCCTCCACCTCGTACCGATCGGCGAAGACCCGCTCCATCGTTCCTTCGGCCATCCCTTCCTATCGGGGGAGGTACGCCTCGATCACCGAGCGCACGATAGGAGCAGCGACCTGCCCTCCGGTGGCTTCGCTGCCCAGGTTCCCGCCGTCAAGGACGATAACCGAGACCGCGATCCGCGGGTTCGCGGCGGGCGCGAACGCGGTGAACCACGCGTTCGGCGCACGGCCCTCGCCGTTCGTGGCCGTGCCGGTCTTGCCGGCGACCTGGATGCCGGGGATCGCGGCGAGGTAGCCGCTCCCCTCGTTCACCACCGCGACCATCATCTGGGTGAGCGCCCTCGCGCTCTCGGCGGAGATCGCGCGTCCGACCTCGCCCGGGTCGAACTCCCGCGCGACCCGGCCCTGTGAGTCGCGGATCTCGGTGACGACCCTGGGTTGTGGCATCACGCCATCGTTGGCGACGGCGGACGCGATCAGCGCCATCTGCAACGGGTTGACGAGGTCGTTGTCCAGCCCGACCGCGGAGAACGCAAGGAGCGGCTCGTTCTGGACGAAGTACTCCGGCTCCGGGAACCGTCCGTTCTCGAACGGGAGCTCGAAGGTGATGGGGCGGTCCCCGCATGTCGTGCGCTCGGGCGGCAGCGTGCCGCAGAGCCCGTACGCGCGTGCCTGTGCCGCGAGGCGCTCGGCGCCGAGGCGCAGCCCCACTTCTGCGAACGTCACGTTGCACGATTCCTCGAACGCTTCGATCAGCGTGATCTGCGAGGAACCGCCGTTGCAGTGGGCGTCGCCGAAGTTCTGGAGCTGCTCGTTCGTGAGCGGCAGCGTGAGGCGACGTGGGTTCGGCCACTGACTGCTCGGCCCCAGCCCGTTCTCGAGCGCCGCGGACGCGGTCAGGATCTTGAAACTCGAGCCGGGCAGGTAAAGCTCCTGGTGCGAGCGGGCGAGCAGTGGCTTGTCCTCGTCGGTGTTCAGTCGCTTCCACGCTCTCCGCATCTCCTGATCGGTTCCGCTCGAGAGCTCGCTCGGATCGAACCCCGGGGTCGAGTACAGGGCGAGGATGTCGCCGGAGCGGGGATCCATCGCCACGACGGCACCCTCGTTGCCGCCCAGCGCGCTCCGCGCCACCTCCTGGAGGTTCGGGTCGATCGTCACGAAGATGTTGGCTCCTCGCTTGGACCGCCCGAGGAAGAGGTCGCTGAACGTAGAGATGGCGAGCTCCGGCGCCTCGCCGGACAGGTAGGAGTTCATCGACTGCTCGAGCGCGGAGCGTCCGTAGACCCTGGAGTAGAAGCCGGTGATGTACCCGTACAGGTCTCCCTGCGGGTACCGTCGTTCGTAGCGGTACCGTGAGCCCTCGGGCGCGGGCACGCTCTCTGCCAGCACGAGCCCGTCGGCGGTCAGGATCTTGCCCCGCTGGACGTTGTACTCGGCGATCAGCTGGCGGCTGAAGTTCGCCGGGTGGCTCTTGATGTCGTCGGCCGCGAACACCTGGACGTAGGCGAGCTGTGCGAACAGGAGCGAGAACAGGAGCACGATCGCGAGTCCGAGCCGACGGATCCGCCGCTCCATCTAGGCGACGCCCCGGGCTGCGGGCCGCCACGGGCCTGCGGAGATCCGGACCAAGAGCGCGATCATGACGTAGGTCGCGACGCGGCTCGAGCCGCCGTAGGACACCAGCGGAAGTGGCACGCCGGTCAGGGGGATCAGGCGGGTCACCCCGGCTGCGATCGTGAACGTCTGCAGCGCGATCGTCGCCGTGAGCCCCGTCGCGAGGAGCCGCCCGAACGAGTCCTCGCGGTCCAGCGCCACACGGAGTCCGCGCCCGATGACCGCGACGAACAGCAACAGGATCGCGGCCGTGCCCAGCATGCCGAGCTCCTCCCCGAACGCCGAGAGGATGAAGTCGCTCGCGGGGTAGGGGATCAGGTCCGGCGAGCCGCGTCCGAGGCCGGTGCCGACCAGGCCGCCCGAGGCGAGCGCGAACCAGCTCTGGGCGAGCTGGCCGTAGCCGAAGTCGTTCACCTTGTCCGGTTCCAACGCGTGGAGCCAGTACCCGACACGCGCCTGCACGTGGGAGAGGGCGAGATAGCCGATCGTGGCGCCGGCCGCGAACAGCCCGCCTCCCACGAGCAGGTAACCGACGCGGCCGCTCGCCACCCAGATCATCACGATGAAGACGCCGAAGAACAGCAGCGAGGCACCGAGGTCGCGCTCGAGGAACAACACGGCCAGCGATGCACCCCATGCGAGCAGCAGCGGGCCGAGGTCCTTGGCCCGTGGCAGCCCGAGCCGTCCGACACCCGCCTCCAGCAGCTCGCGCTTCTCGGACAGGTAGGACGCCAGGAAGATGACGACAAGGATCTTCCCGAACTCGGCGGGCTGGAACGTCAGCGGGCCGATCCGCGCCCACAGTCGCGCGCCGTTGGTCGCGAACCCGATCCCCGGCACCACCGGCAACAGCAGCAGGATCAGCCCGAGCAGTCCGATCGTGTACGTGTAGGCATCCAGCTGGCGGTCGTAGCGGACCAGCAGGAGCGTGAGCACGAAGGAGGCGAGCCCGATGAGGAGCCAGAGCGACTGCTCGTCCGCGACGTCGGCGGGGAGCAGTCGGTAGATCATCGCGAGCCCGAGCCCCCCGAGCATCCCGGCGATGGGAAGGAGCACGGGATCCGCACGAGGGGCGGTCCACCGGACGACGCCCCACGCAAGGAGGTAGGCCCCGGCGAGCGTGAGGCCGTAGACGACGATGTCACGCGGGACCCGCTCTCGGAGCCCGAGCCCGACCATCGCGTAGGCGGCCACCGATACGACGAGGGACACCAGCAGCAGCAGGAGTCCGGTCCGGGGACGGGTTGGACGTGCCGCGACCGCGCTCACGGGCCGCCTCCCCCGCCGCCTTGCGTCCCCGCCCGGTCTTGGATCGACCGCGCCATGTCCTCGATGAGCTCCGTCCCGTCTTCGCGGTCGACCACCGGGATGCCTTCATCGAAGGCGGGGTAGGTGTCTTCGAGGGCACGGACGTCCTCCGCGGGGACGTCTTCATGCACCTCGACGGGGCGGCCGAGGTCGTAGCCCAGGATCGTGAGCGGGATGCCCTGGAAGACGGCGGCGCTGTCGCCGGCAGGACCGACGTACCACTGACGATCGAGCCACCAACGAGCACCGAACAGCAGTCCGATCACGATCAGGAGCGCGAGGCCGGCCCGGAGTCCCCATCGCCCGAGCGTCCGCCCCGACGGTCGCGAGACGCGCCGGCCCGCGGCAACCTCTCCGTCCTCGCCGATCGCGTCGATCACGACGACCGAGATGTTGTCGATGCCGCCCGCCCGGTTCGCGGCCTTCACCAGCCGGTCGGCGGCCTGTTGCGGTTGGTCGCTGTTCTCGAGGATCGCCTGGATCTGATCCTCGGTGACCATCCCGGTAAGACCGTCGCTGCAGAGCAACAGCCGATCGCCGTCCTCCAAGGAGATCGAGTCCTCGTCGACCTCGACCTCCTCGTCGGTGCCGAGGGCACGGGTGAGGACGTTCTTGTGCGGGTGGACGTCGGCCTCGGCCTCTGTGATCTCACCCGACTTCACCATCCGGGCCACCAGGGTGTGATCGGTCGTGAGCTGGCGGAGCACGCCGTCCCGGAGCATGTAGGCACGCGAATCGCCGACATGTGCGATGAGGGCGCTGGTCCCTTCGATCCGCGCCGCCGTCAGCGTGGTCCCCATCCCGGAGAGCTTCTCGTCCTCCTCGGAGCGATCCCACACCGCGCGGTTCGCCTTGCGGACGTGTTCCGCGAGGGAACCCCGGCCCTCCCCGGCGAGCGTCTCCATGGTTTCCAGCGCGACCTGCGAGGCGACCTGCCCGCCGCGATGCCCGCCCATCCCATCCGCGACGACGTACAGAGGTGGATCCACCAGGACCGAGTCCTCGTTGCGTTCGCGGACGCGGCCGATGTCGGTCGCGGATCCGACCTCGACCTTCACCGTCGCAGCTCCATGATCGTCTGGCCGACGCGGACCTTGTCGCCGGGCTGCAGCATCGCCGGGGCGGCCAGCCTCTGCTCGTTCACGAAGGTGCCGTTCGTGGAACCGAGGTCCTCGACGAACCACGAGTTATTCTTCGCGAACAGGCGTGCGTGCTGCTGCGAGGTGTAGGTGTCGTCCAGGCGGAGCTCGCACTCGGGCGCCCGGCCGACGGTCATGCTCGCCGAGAGCTTCACGGTCCTCGGCTTCGCCTCTCCCTGACCCTGCACCATCAGGGTCGAAGGACCGGGAGGAAGGGTCGGCGTGGCGTCGCGGG
>JBKKAE010000406.1:0-10721 GCA_046714835.1 Actinomycetota bacterium
GGAGCCCTGGGGCGCCGGGCCGAGGAGCTCTTCGCGGAGCTCGACGACAAGGGGAGGGAGGCGGCCCGGCAGCTGTTCCTTCGTCTCGTCGCGCTCGGAGAGGGGACCGAGGACACCAGGCGCCGTGTGCCGCGCTCCGAGGTCGCGTCGCTGGACGTCGATCAGCAGGCTATGGCGGGCGTCCTCGACACGTACGGGGCCTCGCGGCAGCTCTCCTTCGACCGCGATGCCCGGACCGGGGCGCCGACGATCGAGCTGGCGCACGAGGCCATGCTCACGGCGTGGCCTCGGCTGCACCGGTGGATCGACGCCGCGCGTGAAGACCTCCGGACCGAGCGCCGGCTGGCCGCCTCCGCGCGCGACTGGATCGAGGCCGGCCGCGACCCGTCGTTCCTCCTCCAAGGATCACGTCTGGAGCAGGCAGAGTCCTGGGAGGCCGGCTCCGGGTTGGCCGTCACACCCGAGGAGCGCGAGTACATCGAGGGATCCCGGTCCGAACGCGAACGGCAGAACGCCGACGAACAGGCCCGTGCAGAGCACGAACAGGAGCTCGAACGGCGGTCGTTCCGGCGGCTCCGCACGCTCGTGGCCGTGCTCGCCGCCGCAGCCCTCATCGCGATCGGATTGACCGTGTTCGCCACGAGCCAGCGGGGACGGGCGGAGCGGGAGGAGCGCACCGCGACCGCACGCGAGCTCGCGGCCGCGTCGGTCTCGAACCTCGACATCGACCCGGAGCGGAGCATCCTCCTGGCGATGGAGGCCGTACGCGCCACACGTTCTGCGGACGGAAGCGTTCTGCCGGAGGCCGAGGAGGCGCTGCATCGAGCGATCGTGGCCTCGCGCCTCGTGCTGTCGGTGTCGGGGGTTGGAGGCGCCCTCGATTGGAGCCCGAAGGGTGTGTTCGTGACCGAGGGTCCTGAGGACACCGGCGTGATCGACATCCGAGACGTGACCACCGGCGAGAGCGTGCTTTCTTTCCCAGGTCACGATTCTGACGTGAACGACGTCGGCTTCAGTCCTGATGGGTCGATGCTCGCGACTACGGGGGATGACGGCTCGCTCAAGGTCTGGGACCCAGCTACGGGCGACGATCTGTGGACGTTCGCCGGCAACGGTGCCGTATGGGGGCCGTCGTTCAGCGCGGACGGGTCGCTCGTCGCCGCCGCGTGGGACGACGAGGGCAGAACGCGGGTCCTGGACGCGTCCGACGGCCGCGTGCTGAAGACGTTCACACGCGCAGCCGGCGATACGGCGTTCAGCCCGGACGGGGCGAAGCTGGCGGTGGCGCCGAGATGGAACGAGTGGGGCGACGTGCTCGTGTTCGATCTCCGAACAGGCAAGATCGCGTTCACCCTCGAGGGCGGCTTCGCAGGGAGGGTGGCCTGGTCGCCGGACGGCCGGATCGCGACGAACAACGGCGATGGCTCGGCTCAGGTGTGGGATGGCAGAACGGGGAAACTGCTCTTCTCATTGTTCGGTCACCGTGCCGCCGTCTTCGGCGTCGACTGGAGCCCGGACGGGTCTCGGCTGGTGACCGCGAGCGACGATGGGACCGCCAAGATTTGGGAGGTCACGCACCGGGGCGGGCAGGAGCGGCTCTCCCTCTCCAGACAAGAGACCGCGTCTGGGTTCTATGCAGCGGTCTTCTCACCCGACGGCGAACACGTCATGACGAGCGACGGGGGTGTCACCGCGACGGAGATCTGGGATGTGGGGATCGGCGGCGATGCGGAGTGGATGAACCTCCCGGCGCACCGTGCCGATGACGCCCACTGGGCTGGCGACGTCGGGTTCCTGCCCGACGGAAGCCGCCTCGCATCGACCAACAGGAAGGGCGAGATCGCGATCTGGGACCTGAGGACCGGCAGGAGCCTTCGGACGTTGCCGGTCGACGGAGCTCTCATCAGCTCGTTCGATGTGACCGACGATGGCAGTGCGATCGCAGCCGGCCTGGAAAGCGGCGTCGCGATCGCGTGGGACCTCACGACCGGGGAGACGCTCTTCATCGTCGAACACGATGACGTGGTGATCGACGTCGACTGGAGCCCGGACGGGGAGCACCTCGTCACGACGTCCCCCGGATCGGTCACTGTGCTCGACGCCGCCGGTCGTCTGGTCCGCAGACTCAACGAGGAAGGCGATGTGTTCATCTCCAGCGCAAGGTTCAGTCCCAACGGGAGGTTCGTGGTCACCTCGGTTGATTCGATGACTGCAAGCTGGCTTGCTCTGTTCCGCCAGACGATCTGGGATTGGGAGCGAGGCGAGGTGGTGAAGTCGATCCAACCCGGGGATGGAACCAACGCGGGACGGCTAACCGTCTTCGACCCGACCGGCTCGCGGGTCGCAACCAGCGGTGCTTTGGGCGTCCCCAGGATCTGGGAGGTTGAGACCGGAGAGGCGGTGGTGGCGCTGCCCGCACACTCCGGATCGCCCTGGGACTTCGCCTTCAGCCGGGACGGTTCTCGCGTCGCCACCGCGGGGGCCGATGGTGTTGTGCGGCTGTTCGATGCCGCTACCGGCGAACAGCTCGTATCGCTGCGGGGGCACCAGCAGATCGTCGCACGCGTCGCGTTCAGCCCGGACGGGACGATGCTTGCCTCCAAGAGCGTGGACGGAACGGTGCGCGTCTGGGCGCTCGACATCAACGACCTCCTTGAGATCGCCCGGCAAGAGGTGACGAGATCGCTGACCGACGAGGAGTGTCGCCAGTTCCTGCACGGGCCGGAGTGCCCCGCGAGCTGATCCCCTCCGAGGCGCTGGAGGTCGCTGTCGTCCGGGGGTCGCGCCTACGGCCTGACGGCCCTCATCGATCTGTCTCGTCAACCATGGGTAGGTGACGGCGCCGACCCTCGTCGCCGTGACCGTCAGACGCGATTACGAAGGCTCCGTTCAAGGCTCTCGGCCGCTAACAACTTGCTAACGCACCTGCCGGCACCCTCCGTCATTTCCGCTCTGAGAGTCCTCTGCGAGTGAAGGAATGAGCAGGTGCAGCGGCACTCCCCGGCACTCGCTGACACCGGCCGTCAGAGCGCTCAACGGGTTGAGGGCCTAGTCCCCTTCACAGGGGGTGGGGGTTCAAATCCCCCCTCCGACACTCTTTCCCGCATCCGACCACGGCAGCGCAGTCGATTACGGTGTCGCGAGCTCGCGCTCCTCCGCGGCGTGCCTGCGACGCACCACGTCCCCGAAGGAGAACTCGCCGACCCACGCCTTCTCGCGTGCGGCTTCGACCCGGCGGCGCCAGACGTACAAGGCGACGGCTGCGAGCCCGACTGCCGCGAGCCCCCAGATGACGAACCCCGGCAGCGTGATGAAGAACCACCCCAGGAGCGGAACAACGACAGCGGCGAGCCCGATCGTGAACAGGTTGCCGGAAACGGTCTTCGGCCAATGAGCCACGGATGCCTCCTCGATCTCAAGGAACCGGGAAAGGCAAGGTCGCGAGGGGTGCTCGCGCGTGCGCCCCGTCTTGGGCGGCTCCACCAGTGGTGGACACATCCAACCTACCACGAAGGGAAGAGGAGGATACCTCCGATGCACACGGCTCAGATCGGGGCCAACCCCGCTCCGACCGAGGTGCGGGAGGGTGGCGCCGCCGAGCGCGGCCCCTGGATCGGGAACGGAACGCTCGTGAGAACGGCTCGCTCCTCGAACAGGAGCAGGCGCTTCACGAACAGCGCGGTCTGGTTATGCAAGAAGAGATGCCAGGGGCGACGCACGATCAACTCCGGGATCACGACGTTCACGATCGTGTCCGGACGCCTGGTGTGCCGCCGGATCTCGTCCTGGGTGGGGACGGTCAGGTCCCTGAACGGGGCCTCGACGATGTCGAGAGGGATCGGCATACGGGCGTCGAACCAGTCCTCCTGGATCCGTTGCGCTGCCTCGGGATCCAGCTGGAAGTGGATCGCACGCGTCTCGGCAGAGCCGAGTGACGCCGCATAGACCACCGCCCTGATCGACGCGGCGTTCACGGACGACACGAACGCCAGCGTCACGATCCGATGAGGGATCAACGCCCGCCCGACCACCCCTCGGAGCCCTCCGTTCTCGACGTGGACCGGGCCGTCGGTGACGACCACGTTCCGCTCGCGCAGGAGCCGTACCTTGAGATGGAGGAAGCTTCGGCGTCGCAGGAGATAGGTCACGAGACCGCCGCTCACCACCTCGGGGATCACGATCGTGACGCGATCGCCCGGCGAGCGCTCGATCGAGGCGAGCCTCTTCTTCACCACGTCGTACAGGTGCTTCCCCGGGATCACCTCGAGTGGGAGCGGATCGCCCGCGAACCGTCTCCATCGATCCATCAGGTCGGCCGGCGGGGTTCGATGGATCGCCGGATACACCGCGATCACGCCCGGCTGACGGATGCCGCGCACGTACCCGAGTGCCTCCGCGGTGGCCGCGTCGAGATCGGGGACGAGGAGGATCACGTGGTTGGTGCCGGTGCGCTCTGCCTCGGGTCGTTCCCGGGCAAGCTCGGCTGCCACCGCTCGGTAGTGACGATGGATCGACACGAACACGGGAACCAGGACCGCCATGATGATGATGGAGAGCCAAGCTCCGTCCGGTGTCTTGGAGATGATCACCACGATCAGGACGACGAAGGTCGTGATCGCACCGATCGCGTTGATGACGATGGAGCGGCGCCAGCCGCGGATCGCCGACGGTCCTTTCCGACCTTCTTTCAGCCAGTGCCGCACCATCCCGGACTGGGAGAGGGTGAAGGAGGTGAACACGCCGACCACGTAGAAGTTGATCAGGGTGCTCAGCTCCGCATCGAACGCGTAGATCATCAGGCACGAGAGGAGACCCAGGACGATCACCCCGTTCGAGAACACGAGACGATCCCCACGGTTCACGAACTGGCTCGGCATGTAGCGATCCCGAGCCAGGATCGAGGCCAGGCGTGGGAAGTCCTGGTACGCGGTGTTCGCCGCCAGGATCAGGATCAGGGCGGTGAACGTCTGGACCACGAAGAAGCCGCCGGATCCGTCCCCGAACACCGCGATCGCGATCTGCGCGACGACGGATCGTTCCTCACTCGCGATCACGCCGCCGACATGCGTGGACAACCACGAGATGCCCAGAAACATCGTGATCGCGAGCACCGCCATCACGGCCAGTGTCGAGGCGGCGTTCTTCGCCTGAGGGGAACGGAAGGCCGGCACGCCGTTCGAGATCGCCTCGACACCGGTGAGGGCCGTCGCACCGAGAGAGAAGGCCTTGAGGATCGCGAAGATCCCCACGGCTCCGGCGACCGTCGCCGCGTCGTGCAGTGGTTCCACCTCGATCCCGACCGTCGGGCATCCGCCGAGACATCCCGCCAGTCCGAGGGTGATCAGCGCCAGGATCGCGACGATGAACCCGTAGGTCGGGATCGCGAACAGCGTGCCCGACTCCTTCGCGCCGCGGAGGTTCATGAGCGTGATGAAGGCGACGAACACGATCGCCAGGAAGACCTTGTGCTCGTGCATCCACGGGAACGCGGATGCGATCGCGAAGACGCCTGCCACGATCGAGACGACGACCGTCATCATGTAGTCGAACATCAAGGCTGCCGCGGCGATCAGGCCGGGGATGTCTCCGAGGTTGTCCTTGCTCACGATGTACGCGCCCCCGCCGTTCGGATACGCACGGACGGTCTGCCGGTACGAGATGACGACGATCGCCATGAGGGCGGCGATCGCGATCGCGATCGGCATGACGTACGGCGCGGGGCGTACCGTGACGAGCGAGAGGGCGACGAGGATCTCGCCCGTCGCGTACGCGACCGACGACAGGGCGTCCGACGCGAAGACCGGCAGCGCCACGACCTTGGGCAAGAGCGTGTGCTCGAGTCGGTTGCTCGCGAACGCTCGTCCGACGAGGACGCGCTTCAGTGCGACGTTCGCCATGTCGGTCGCATCGGGTGGACGGCGGTGTCCGCCGGTCGGTCGTCCTCGAGCCTCGGGTCCGTCCTCGCGTCGAGATCCACCTCGGCCTCCAGCCTCGTGAGGAGGCGGTCGGCCAGGCGAACCTCGCGCGAGGCCTCCGTCCACTCCCGATAGGACTGCCAGGAGCGGAACGCGGGACCCACGAGGACACCGATGACGCAACCCGCGAGGATCCCCACGAGGAAGTCGTCTCCGCTGTTACCGTTCGCCGCGACGATGGAGAGAAGGTCCATGACACAGAGCGTGCTCTCACAGGCATAGCGACGAGGTAAGGACTGGCCTGCCCCGTGTAAGGGTTCCGTAAGGGTTTCGTGGATCTCGCGAGACCCTTGTTACGCTCCCGCGGGAGAAGCTGGATGACGCTGCGCATCGATCGCCACCGACTGCCGCGGCTCGTGCGAGGGGCGGTGGCGGGCTTCGTACCTCCGGGGATCGTCACACTCGGGGCCCTCCTGCCGACCGAGATCCCAACCACGACCGCGGCCCTGTTGTACGTGCTCGCCGTGGTTTTCGGGGCGGCCGCCGGAGGGCTCGTGTCCGGGCTCGTTGCATCGGTCGGTTCCTTCCTCGCGTTGAACTTCTTCTTCACGCCTCCGTTCCACACGTTCGCGGTGGAGGAGACCGCCGATCTCGTGGCCCTGGCGGTGTTCCTCGCCGTCTCCGCGACCGTCGGCACCATGCTGTCCCGCGTCCTCGAACAGCGCGCCAGGGCCGAGCGCCGGGAGCGCGAGGCCCGTCTGCTGCACCACCTGGGCACTCGCCTCCGCTCAGGTGTCCCGACCGAGGACGTGCTTCGGAGCTTGGCCCGCTCGGTCGTGGAGCTCTTCGACCTCGCCCGATGCGAGATCACCAGCGAGCTCGCGAACGGTCCCATCGTCGAGGTGGGCCCAGGTGCCGAGGAGGACGCAGGCCGGAAGGAGATCATGCCGATCGCGGTGCAGGATCGCGAGCTCGGCCGTATGGTCGCGGTCCCGAGGGTCACGCATCCGGCCCTCAGCACGGAGGAGCGAGGCGTGATCCAGACGCTCGCCGGCCAGATCGCGCTCGCGATCGACGGCATGCGGCTGGGATCCGAGGCCGAGGCCGCGCGGGTGGAAGCGGAGACCAACAGGCTGCGCGCCGCGCTCTTCTCGTCCGTCACCCACGACCTCCGCACGCCGCTCGCCTCGATCACGGCATCGGTCTCGAGCCTTCTCGAGGAAGCGTCCCCGTTGAAAGGCGCGCATCGCCGGGAATTGCTCGAGACGATCGATGAGGAGGCCGGACGGCTGAATCGCGTGATCGGCAACCTGATGGACCTGTCGCGGATGCGGGCGGGGGCCGTCACGCCTTCCAAGTCGCCCACGGCGGTCGACGAACTGATCGAGGGGGTGGTGGCTCGGTCCGGATCGCTCCTCAAGGATCACGACATCCGGCTGATGCTGCGAGAGAACCTCCCGGAGATCCCCCTGGACCTCCTGCAGATCGACCAGGCCCTCACGAACGTCATCGAGAACGCGGCGAGGTTCACGCCACCCGGACGGCGGATCACGGTGGCGGCTGCACGATGGCGGGACGGCGTCCAGGTACGGATCGCCGACCGGGGCCCTGGGATCCCACGGGAGGAACGCGAACGGGTCTTCGAGCCGTTCGTGCGAGGGGAGGGGAGCGCCGGCACGGGCCTCGGGCTCGCGATCTCCCGCGCGATCGTTGAGGCACATGGCGGCACGATCCGCGTGAGCGACGAGCCGGGCGGCGGAACCGCCGTCGTCATCGAGCTCCCCGGGGGGGCCCGATGAACGAGGGACGAGTCCTGGTGGTCGACGACGACCCCCAGATCCTCCGGGCGGTGCGCACCAGCCTGCAGGGCCATTCCTACGAGGTCCTCACCGCGGGCAACGGCGAGACCGCCCTGGATCTGCTACCGGACGCCGACGTCGACCTGATCGTGTTGGATCTCGGCCTGCCGGGGATCGGAGGTCACGAGGTGATCCGGCGCGTGCGGGCCTGGTCGGAGGTCCCGATCATCGTGCTGTCGGTCCTCGACGGTCAGCACGACAAGGTCGACGCGTTCGAGGCCGGAGCCGACGACTACGTGACCAAGCCCTTCGGCATGCCTGAGCTCCTCGCGAGGATGCGGGCCGTCCGGCGCCGCCTGGAGGGCGAGCGGCGCCCTCCGGTCGTTCGATTCGGCGAGCTGGAGGTCGACCTGGGCCGGCAGCTGGTACGGATGGCCGACCTCGACATCCATCTGACGCCCACCGAGTACCGGCTCCTCGAGGCCTTCGCGTCGAATCCCGGGAAGCTCCTGACCCATCGGTGGCTGCTCCAGAAGGTGTGGGGGCCGGGGTACGCGACCGAGAGCCAGTACCTCCGGGTGTTCATCCGTCAGCTGCGCAGCAAGCTGGCCGACGATCCCGCGCGCCCGCGGTTCATCGTGACGGAAGCGGGACTCGGCTACCGGTGGAAGCCGGACCCTGACCCCGACCGCTAGACTTCGACCGTGAGCTAGCGGGACCTCCTCGAGCACGACCGGGCGCCCCGAGCGCCCGCGTGTCCGCGTCCCGATCCCGGAGGTACCGATGCCCGCAGAGCCCACATCGCCAACCCCGCACCGAGCGCGAGTGTGCCGATGACCGCCCTCGAGGTGACCGGTCTGTCCGTGGAGGCCGGCGGAGCCACGGTCGTCGAGGGCCTCGACCTCATGCTCACGGCGGGCGACAAAGTGGGGATGGTAGGACGCAACGGCGCCGGCAAGACGAGCACGCTCAAGGTGCTGGCGGGGGAGGAGGCCGTCGCGGCCGGGACGGTGAGACGCCGCGGCGCGGTCGGCTATCTCCGGCAGGATCCGCGGCAGCATCGCGCCGACGACGCATCGAGTGGCATCGGGTACCTCCTCGCCGCACGCGGCCTGGTCGAGCTGCAACGAGGCGTGGAGAAGGCCCGGCTCCAGCTGGAGGAACACGCGTCGGAGACGCACGTCGCACGGTTCGCACGCCTCGAGGACGAGTACGAACGGAGCGGCGGGTACCGCGCCGAAGCCGACGCGCGGGCGATCGTCGCCGGACTGGGTCTGTCCCAGGACCGACTCGACCTTCCCGTCGGGGCGCTTTCGGGCGGCGAGCGGCGCCGATTGGAGCTTGCCCGGATCCTGTTCGGCGGCTCGGACCTCTTGCTCCTGGATGAACCGACGAACCACCTCGACGCGGACGCGAAGGGCTGGCTGATGCGGTTCCTCGCCGGCTACCGCGGGGCGCTGCTCGTCGTCAGTCACGACATCGCGCTCCTCGACGCCTCGATCACCCGGATCATGCACATGGACCGGGACGGGGTCGTCGAGTACCGCGGAACGTACACCGAGTACCGAGAGGCGAGGGCGCGGGACGAGAAGCGTCTCACGGGGCTCGCTTCTCGCCAGGACGCCGAGATCAAGCGGCTGAAGACGCTGGCCGACTCGATGCGAGGGCAGACGGCCAAGCGGGCGCGCAAGGCGAAAACGCTCGACACGCGTGTCGCTCGGCTCCAGTCCCGGAAGGTGGCTGCTCCGAAGCGGGAGCGCGGGATTCGTTTCCGGTTCCCCGACCCGCCCCACTCGGGCCGAACGACGCTCGTGGCCGAGGGCCTGACCAAGGGCTACGGCGGACCGCCGGTCTTCGAGGCCGTCTCCTTCGACGTGGAACGAGGAGAGCGTCTCCTCGTGATGGGACTGAACGGGGCCGGGAAGACCAGCCTGCTCCGGATCCTCGCCGGTGAGACCCGGACCGACGCAGGCTCCTTCCGACTCGGCCACGGCGTCCAGCTCGGGTACTACGCCCAGGAGCACGAGGGGATCCGCGAGGGGATGACGGTGCTCGCGCACATGCACCTCGCCTCGCGGGCCGACGACCAGGCGCTCCGTGCGCTCCTCGGGATGTTCGGCCTTCCCGGTGAGATGGCGTTCCAGGACGCGGGCACGCTGTCGGGTGGTGAGAAGACGAAGCTCGCGCTGGCTCAGCTCGTCGCCGGCAGGAAGAACCTCCTCCTCCTCGACGAGCCGACGAACAACCTCGACCCGCCGTCGCGGACCGCGATCGCCCTGGCCCTGCGTGACTGGCCGGGCGCGATGGTGATCGTGAGCCACGACACCGAGTTCGTCGAAGCACTTGCGCCGGAGCGTGTCCTGTTGATGCCCGAGGGGAGCATCGACTACTGGAGCGAGGATCTCCTCGATCTCGTCGCGCTGGCGTGACCGCTATGCTCCGCCGATGAGCTCGGCCGATCTCGCGTTCGTCAACGGCGCGGTCTACACGGTGGACGCAGCACGTACCCGCGAGCAGGCGGTCGCCGTGAGGGACGGGGGGATCGTGGCCGTCGGGAGCGACGACGCGATCCGCGACCATATGGGCCCGAGGACCGAGGTCTTCGATCTCGCCGGACGGATGCTCCTCCCGGGGTTCCAGGACGCACACGTCCACCCGGTCGGCGGCGGTGTCGACCGGTTGCAGTGCGATCTCCACGAGCTCCACTCCCGTGAGGACTATGTGCTCGCGGTGAAGACGTACGCCGATGAGCATCCGGACCGCGAGTGGATCCTGGGCGGCGGCTGGTCCATGGACGTGTTCCCCGGTGGGATCCCGACCAAGGACCTCCTCGATGCGGTCGTGCCCGACCGCATCGTGTTCCTGCCGAACCGCGACGGCCACAGCACGTGGGTGAACAGCCGAGCGCTGGAGGTGGCCGGGGTGACGGCGGCGACCCACCAACCCGGCGCCCGCCGGCAAGCGCCCGCCCCCCCCCGCGCGCCCCGCCGCCCCCACCACCCCGGGG
>JBKKAE010000407.1:0-6661 GCA_046714835.1 Actinomycetota bacterium
GCCCTCCCCGCCGAGGCGGGCTGAGCTGATGACCACGCCGACCCCCCTGGACGCGCGCGATCTCCCGGTCTCCGACCCGGGCTTCCACCACTTGCTGAGCTCCATGCCGGGCGTGGCGTACGTCGAAACCGACGGCCTGACGCGGAAGATCGCGTACATGAGTCCCCGGATCGAGGAGCTGACGGGCTATCCACCGGAACGGTTCGTCGATTCCAAGAACTTCTGGATGACGGACGTGCATGTGGACGACCGTGAGCGGGTGGAAGTGGCCGATGATGCCGCGGATGCCAGCTCGGCGCCCTACGTCGAGGAATACCGTCTTGTGACCGCGGACGACCGCGTCATCTGGATCCGTGACGAGGCGGTCCACTTCGAGGCGACGGACGAGCGCCCCGCGCACTGGATCGGGCTCCTCGTGGAGATCACTCGGGAGAAGGAAGCGGAGTCCCGCGCCACCCAGCTCGAGCAGCGCTACCGAACGTTGATCGAGCAGCTCCCGATGGTGACGTACATCGACGTCCCGGATGAGAGCCTGGCCAATCTCTTCGTGAGCCCACAGATCAACGACTTGCTCGGGCGTCCCTCCGGAACGACGGGCGACGAGTGGGCGGAGCGGGTGCATCCGGAGGATCGTGAGCGAGCACGCCAGGAGACGGTGGACGGCGTTCGCTCGGGGAAGCCGTTCAGCCTCGAGTACCGGATGGTCCGAGACGACGGGCGCGTGATCTGGGTGAGCGATTCCGCGACCACCGTTCGGAACGATCGGGGCGAGCCCGAATACGTCCTCGGATCGTTCTACGACATCACGCAACGGAAGGAAGCGGAGCTCCGGCTGCAGGAGCTCGAGCGTCGCTACCGCAGCCTCGTGGAACAGCTGCCCGCGGTCACCTACATGGACACGGCCGACGAGGAGCTGACCTCGATCTACGTGAGCCCGCAGGTCGAGACCGTCCTCGGTTTGTCGGCCGACGCGTTCGTCACGGACGGCGCGTGGTCCGCCCACCTCCATCCTGACGATCGCGAGCAGACGGTGCAGTCGCTCCGCGATGCGATCCGCGCCGGCGATCCGTTCACCCTCGAGTATCGGATGATCCGACCGGACGGCAGCATCGTGTGGATCCGGGACCGCGGTTCCGTGGTCATGAACGAGGCGGGTGAGCCCGCGTACGTCCAAGGCCTGTACGAGGACATCTCGGAGCAGAAGCGGCTCGAGTCGGACCTGCGCTCGGAGGCAGTCAAGTTCAAATCGCTCGCCGAGCGGATCCCCGCCGTCGTCTACATCGAGGGCGAGGGCGGATCGGACGACGCACCGTTCTACATGAGTCCGCAATACGAGGACCTGTTCGGCTACACACCGGACGAACGCCAGGCGAACCCGACGCTATGGCGGGAGCTCCTGCACCCGCAGGATCGGGAGCGAGCGATCGAGGCGGCGAAGCGCTCGTACGAGGAGGGCGGCTTCAGCGAGGACTATCGGATGGTGGCTCGGGACGGACGGATCGTCTGGGTCCACGACGAGACCGTGCTGATCCGGGATGACGAGGGGAACCCATTGTTCTGGCAGGGCGTGCTGTACGACATCAGCGAGCAGAAGCGAGCCGAGCAGGAGCTGGCGCAGGCGCTCGAGATGGAGCGCCGTGCCGTCGACCGACTCCGCGAGGCAGACGACATGAAGAACACGTTCCTGACCGCCGTGTCCCACGACCTGCGGACGCCGCTGTCGGCGATCCTCGGGAGCGCGATCACGCTGGAGAGCGCCGATGAGCTCGGGATCTCCGCGGAGGATCGTCAGCAGCTGATCCGGAGCCTCGCGAAGAAGGCCAAGCGCCTCACCGCGATGGTCAACGACCTCCTCGACATGGACCGCCTCACCCGTGGCCTGGTGCAACCACGGCGAGAGCTGATGGATCTGGGCGCCCTGCTCGGTCGCACGGCTGCCGAGTCAGACGTCCTCGACGAACGAACGGTCCACCTGCAAGCCGAGCCGATCGACGCGTGGATCGACGAGTCGATGGTCGTGAGGATCGTGGAGAACCTGCTCGTGAACGCGGTGAAGCACACACCGCCGACGGCGACGATCTGGGTCGGGGCGCGCCGGGTGGTCAACGGCGTGGTCCTTCGGGTCGAAGACGACGGACCTGGGGTCGCCGCCGACGAGCGAGATCGGCTCTTCGAACCGTTCGAGCGAGGTGAGCGCTCGGCGCCGTCGCCGGGCCTCGGCGTCGGACTGTCGCTGGTGGCTCGGTTCGCCGACGCGCACGGGGGCCGCGCGTGGGTGGAGGATCGCGAAGGCGGTGGTGCCTCGTTCCGGGTGTTGTTCCCCGATCCGACGAGCCGGCTGCCCGCTTCCTAGGGGTTCGCCGTCCAGTCGGCGACCACGCGCTCCACCGGCCCGAATCCGAACGCCTGGTCCGCCTGATGGGGCGGAGGGCCTGGGTGTCGCAGCGCGCCGGCCATGATGAGCGCGGCAACGACGGTCATGGCGCCGCCGATGTAGTAGGCGGTGCGGGGTCCGAGCGCCTCGACGATCGGACCTCCGGCGGTCAGCGAAACCGCGAGCGCGATCAGTGTCGCGGCCTCGACGGCTCCCGCCACTCGGCTGCGGACGTCGTCGGGGGTTCGTCGCTGGAGCAGTCCCTGTTCCGCCACGCTCGCGAAGCCCTCGCAGATCCCCTCCGCCACCATGAGCGCGAGCGCGGCGATCCACACGGGCGACCATCCGATCGCGAACATGATCACCCCGCCGAGGAGCACGGAGAAGAGGAGGATCCGGGGTTCTCGCTCCGCCGTGAGCCAGCGAGCCGCGAACACCGCGCCGAGCGCGGCGCCTCCTCCCCAGAGCGCGGAGATCAACCCGTATCCCAGGGCCCCCTGGCCGAACTCGTCCGCGTAGGGCAGCTCCGCCACGAGGATCAGGCCGACGCCCAGGAGCAGGACCGACCAGCCGAGGAGGACCGCCCGCAGCACCGGATCGCTCGTCGCGTAGCGGAAGCCGGCCCGGATCCCGGGATGCTCCTGCTTCTCCGACCGTTCGTCGTTGAATCGGCCCGGCGCCGATCCGATGAGCCACGCCGAGAAGAGGAACGATGCCGTGTTGAGACCGAACACGAAGGCGCCGGCGCCGAGCAAACGATCCGGGGACGCCCCGTCACCTGCGAGCAACACGACCAGCTGCGTCCCCAGCAGCGGCCCCACGAAGCTGCCGAGGTGCCGCCCGATCGCCACCTGTCCGTTCGCCCAGGGGAGGTGCTCCTCCTCGATGAGGTTCGGGATCGAGGCGCCCGCCACGGCCCAGACCGGCGACTCGAGGATCGCGGTGATCGACGCGACGACCACGAGTTGGCCCGGTGTCCGGGCGAACGCCAAGCCGACGAACCCGGCCGCCGCGGCCAGGTCCGAGATCACGAGCACCCGCCGTCGGTCGAACCGATCCCCCAGCCAGCTGGCGATCGGCTGCACGAGGCCCTGCATGCCCATCGTGAGGAGCAGGGTCACCGAGAGCCAGATCGCGGACTCACCCGTCAGCCGGTAGACGATGTAGGCGAGCACCGTGAACGCGGCTCCGCTCCCGGTGAGGGAGATGCCTCGCGCCACCGCCACCCGCCGTACCGCTGAGCGCCCGCTGCCCTCCGCCATCGAGGGCAAGAATCACACAGTCGCGTGGTCCTCGGTAGTCGGTTCCGGCAGTACCCCATCTGGGCCACTCGCCCTACCGAGGTCGGTCCTGAGGCGGACCAGCGGAAGGAGGACGATGGTCGCCCCCAGGGCGAAGACGCCGGCGATCACGTAGACGGTCTGCGGCTCCACCACGCGAAGCACCGGTCCCGCGGCCAGGTACGCAGCGGCCAGGCCCAGGGACAGGACGGCCTCGAGCGCGGCCATCGTCCTGCTCCGAACGGCGTCCGGCGTGCGGCGCTGCATGATGCCGTTCTCCGCGACGATCGAGATGCCGTCCGAGGTCCCCATCACGAGGAGCGAAACCAGGACGAGCGGGAACAGGCCGAAGAGGCCGACCCCGAAGGCCGAGATGGCCACCCCGGCCGCGCCGAACACCATCCAGAGCGGCTCCGTGCGGGCGTCCATCCACCGTCCGAACAACGTGCCGAGCACGGAGCCGGTCCCCCAGCAGGCGATCAAGAGACCGAAGCCCCACCCACCGGTCCCGAACGATTCGGCGAGGGGGGCGTCGGCCACCATCCCCATGCCCATCCCGAGGACGAACACCAGCCAGGCGAACGTCATCCGGCGGAGGACGGCTTCGCGGAACAGGTAGGTCGCGCCGGCGAGGAGGCCTTCGTGCTCAGGGTCGGGTTCGCTCGAACGCTCCTGCTCGAACCGGCCACGCACCGTCAGGGTGACGGCGAGCGAGACGAGGAAGGAGATCGTGTTCAGACCGAAGACGACGGCGCCGGCGAGATGCAACCGGTCCGCGGACGGCATCTCACCGGGTGCGAGGATCGCGACGAGGCCACCGCCGATGACGGGGCCGACCGCGATGCCGGCATGCACGCCCATCGAGACCATGCTGTTGGCCCACGAGAGATCGTCCTCGGACTCGACGAGGTTCGGGATCGCGGCGCGCGAGGCGGAGAAGAAGGGAAGCTCCGCGATCGCCGACCCGAACGCCAGGGCGATCAGGACGCCGGGGTCCTTCGCGAAGACCATCGCCGCGAAGAACGCGGCCGAGATCGCCTCCGACCAGATCATCACGGTTCTGCGGTTGTACCGGTCTCCGAGGGCTCCCGTGAGGGGACCGATCAGGCCGGCGACGCCGAACGTGAGCAGGAGCGACAGCGCCTGCATGAACGGTGAGTGGGTGCGCTCCCACACCGTGTAGTTCAGCGCGGTGTACGCAGCGGCGCCGCCGGTGACAGAGATCATCCGTCCGATGGCGAGACGACGAACGTTGGACTTCGGTGAGCGAGTCATGGAGCGGTCTCCTTGCGGCACTTTGGGTGGTGCGGAGGGTCGACGAAGGAACTACGGGGCGCGACGCGTGAGACGCGTCAGAGGGCCCCGTGCACTGGTCGTTTCGTCGTGTACCGCTTCATGGTCCGGCCAGGGTAGCACGAGGGATCGAGGGGCCGGCCAGGAAGAGAGAGACCTCGGGTCACGTGTCGAGCGTGACGGCGCGGATCGTGTGAGCGTCGATCGCGTCCGCGACGGTGCGCAAGACGTCCGGCGGCACGGGCGAGTCGACCGTGAGGCCCATCAGGGCGTCACCGCCGGCTCCCTTCCTCCCGACCTCCATCGTCGCGATGTTGATGTCGTGCTCGCCGAGGATCGTGCCGACCTTGCCGATGATCCCCGGGCGATCCACGTAGATGAAGAAGAGCATGTGCGGGGCGGGCTCGATCTCCACCTCGAAGTCCCACACCTGGATCACGCGCTCCGCGTTCTTCTTCCCGAGCAACGTTCCCGCGACCTCGACATCGGACTCCGACTCGGTCTCCGCGCGGATGGACACCTGGCTCACGTAGTCCTGGGAGCCGGTCGAGCGCATCTCGCTCACCGTGAGGCCCCGCTCGCGGGCGAGCATCGGCGCGTTCACGAACGAGACCGGCTCGTGCACGGACCGACCGAGGATGCCCTTCAGGATCGCGAGCGTGAGCACCCGGGTGTCGTGCTCCGCGATCCTGCCCAGGTAGGACGCGACGATCGAGCGGACGCCGCCGTCCGCCAGACCGGCCACGAGCGCGCCGAGCCGTTCGGCAAGACCCACGAACGGGCGGACCGCCTCGCTCACCTCGGCGCCGGCGGACACGTTCACGGCGTACGGGACGAACTGGCCTTCGAGGGCGAGCCGCACCATCTCCGCGACGGTCGTCCCCGCCTTGTCCTGCGCCTCGATCGTCGATGCGCCCAGATGCGGTGTGACCACCACCTGGTCCAACCCGAACAGCGGGGAGTCGGTGGAGGGCTCCACGGCGAAGACGTCGAGCGCCGCGCCGGCGAGGCGTCCCTCCTCGAGCGCCTTCGCCAACGCGTCCTCGTCCACGATGCCCCCGCGCGAGGTGTTCACGAGACGCGCGCCGTGTTTGACCATCGCCAACTGGTGCGCGCCGATCAGTCCCTGGGTATCCGGGGAGCCCGGCAGGTGGATCGACACGAAGTCGGACTGCACGAGGAGCGACTCGAGCGTGGGCATCATGTCCACGCCCAGCTCCTTCGCTCGCTCGGAGGACACGTACGGGTCGAACGCGATCACGCGCATGCCGAATCCTTGCGCGCGCGACGCGACGAGCGTGCCGACACGGCCGAGCCCGACCAACCCGATGGTCTTGCCCGAGAGCTCGACGCCCTCCCATCGCTCTCGGTCCCATCGTCCGGCACGCAGCTCGCTGTTCGCCTGCGGGATGTTGCGCGCCTGTGCGAGCAGGAGCGCCATCGTGTGCTCCGCCGCGCTGATCGTGTTGGACTGCGGCGCGTTCACGACCATGACCCCCCGTCGTGTCGCGGCCTCGACGTCGACGTTGTCGACGCCGATGCCGGCACGGGCGACGACCTTGAGACGCGGCGCCGCCTCGAGGACCTCGCCCGACACCCGCGTCGCGCTCCGGATCACGAGCGCGTCGTACGGGGCGATCTCCGCGGCGAGGTCGCCCGGGGGCGAAAGAAAAGCGCCCCCGCCGCAGCGGACCCCCCGCCCACACCGCGGGCC
>JBKKAE010000408.1:0-3657 GCA_046714835.1 Actinomycetota bacterium
CGTTCGTGGTCGCCATCGACGTCCCTGCGGATCAAGCCGGGACGGCGCCCGATCGGCAGCTCAAGCTCCTAGCCGATGAACTCGTCGACGGCAGACTGGTCCTGGCTGAAGAACCAGAACTCCGAGATCTTGCCGTCGCGGAAGTGGCACACGAACGTGTCGTCGTCGTCCAGGGTCTCGTCGCCGCGCTTGTAGTGGGCGTGTTGGAGGCTGACCCCGTGCTCGTCGTCGGCCAGGTACGCGTGCGGCTCGAACGTGTACTCGGGTGTCCGCTCCATGAAGCGCCCGAAGAGCTCGAGGAACTGATCCTTGCCCTTGTACACCCCCGCGAGGGAGCTCTTCCCCGGGATGTGGACGATCACGTCATCCGTGAAGCCCCCGCTGAAGGCCTCCACGTCCCCCTGCAACTGCGCCTGGTCCAGGTCGCGCAGCACCTGCTCGTTCGGATGCATCGCCGTCTCCTTCCCTCGCCTCGAGCCGACCGTACGCCCCGGAGACTCGCTTGCCAAGGGGTCGGTTCCGAGGGCTCGCGTGAAGTGAAGGCGCGTCCGTCCCCTCCTCCTCCGGGCTCTGGGTGCGCTGGACCGGAGCTCCTCGAGAGGAGACGGAAGCACCACTCACCACACGACCGTTCTAGGATTCCCCACGCATGGTCTGCGGTCGCTGCGGCGCGAACGTTTCCGACGGAGCGCGGTTCTGTCCCGCGTGCGGCATGGAGCTCTCCGTCGCGACCGGGCAGCAGGAACGCAAGCTCGTCTCGATCCTGTTCGTCGACATCGTGGGGTCGACCGCACACGCCGATGGCGCCGATCCGGAGGACGTCCGGGATCGGAACCAGCTCTACTTCTCAGACGCACGCGAACGCATCGAGCGCCACGGCGGGATCGTCGAGAAGTACATCGGCGACGCGGTCATGGCCGTCTTCGGCGCACCGCTCGCCCGGGCGGACGACGCGGAACGTGCCGTTCGAGCCGGTCTGTCGATCCTGGAGGGGATCCGCGACCTGAACGTCGCGAACGAGGGGCTGGATCTGGAGGTGCGGGGAGCCGTCTGCACCGGCGAGGCCGTGGTCGCCGTGGATCCCGCCCCGGGGGACGCGCTTGCGACCGGCGACGTCGTGAACACGACCGCTCGTCTGCAGAACGTCGCACCCCCCGGGCGCCTGATCGTCGGGGAGGAGACCCACCGGTTGACCCGGCACGCCTTCCGGTTCGAGCCGATCCCTGCCGTCGAGGCGAAGGGGAAGCGGGATCCGATCGCGGCGTGGCTCGTCCTGGAGGCTCCGGATGCGCCCGGCAGCCGCCCGACGTCTCGGACATCGCTGGTGGGACGGGACCGGGAGCTCGACCAGATCGGCAGCGCTTGGGACCGAGCGGTCGAGGCGAAACGGCCACATGTGGTGACGATCCTCGGCCCCGCGGGCATCGGGAAGACGAGGCTCGCGAGGGAGGTGTCGGAGCGGATCGAGTCACGAGGGGGACGGGCGCTGTGGGGTCGGAGCCTTCCCTACGAGGAACAGACGCCGTATCGAGCGGCGGGTCAGATCGTCCGACGCGTCGCGGGCATCTACGACAACGACCCGGTCGAGACCGCGCGGGCGAAGCTCGGGGCGGCCGTCGACGGGTTGTTCCCCGAGGCCGAGTCCGCCTCGGCGACGCGGTACCTGAGCCTGCTGCTCGGCCTCGGTCTCGACGATCCGCCCGACCAGGCCGTCCACCTGCTCTTCACGATGCGGATGCTCGTCGAGCACCTGGCGAGCCGCGAGCCGATCCTGATCGTGTTCGAGGACGTGCACTGGGCCGACGACGCGCTCCTCGCTCTGATCGACTACCTCGCGTCCCACGTGCAAGACGCGCGCGTGCTGTTCCTCGCCCTCGCGAGGCCCGAGTTCCAAGAGATGGGGCGGTCGTGGGGCGGAGGCATGATCGGGCAGACGACCCTCCCGCTCGAGCCTCTGACCGAAGACGAAGCGAGAGCCGTGGCGTCGGCACTGCTCGAGCATGTCGCGCGATCGAAGGTCGATCACGTCGTGTCGGTCGCGGAGGGGAACCCGCTGTTCCTCGAGGAGCTCGCCGCCTCGGTGGCCGACGACGTCACGTCCGGGGAGCTGCCCTCGACGGTCCGGGCCGCGATCGCCGCCCGGATCGATGCGCTCCCGGCGGACGCGCGCGCGGTTCTCCTCCACGCGTCCGTGATCGGTCAGTCGTTCTGGCGCGGTGTCCTCGAGGCGCTGGGAGCGCTCGAGGCGATGGACGACGCGCTCGACGGGCTGGAGACGCGTGGGCTGATCCTCCGGCGCGCGCAGAGCCAGGTCGAGGGCGACGTCGAGTTCTCGTTCAAGCATGTGCTGATCCGCGACGTCGCCTACGGAACACTGCCACGCGGCTCGCGGCGGGATCTGCACGCGGCGGTCGCGCGATTCTTGGAGAAGGCTCTGAGTGACCCCGCCGATCTCGGATGGCTGCTCGCCCATCACTGGCGGGAGGCCGGGGACGTGGACGCTGCACGCGGGTACCTGCTGGGGGCGGCCGAGCGGGCGAGGGACGCGCTCGCCGTCGAGGAGACCTACGAGCTGTTCACGCGCGCGCTCGACCTGGCGACGACGGAGGAGGACCGACGGCGGATCCGACTGCGTCGAGGCCTCGCGCTGACGGAGCTCGAGGACTATGCGAGAGCCGACGCGTTGTTGGGAGAACTGCTCCCGGAGCTCGAGGGCGCCGAGGAGGTCGAGGCGCTGCTCGCCCGGAGCCGTGCGGCGACGTGGACGGAGCAGACGGCCGAGACGTTCTCTCTGGCCGAGCGCGCCCTGGCGCTCATCCGGGCGGAGGGGCCGGCGGAGCTGGAGGCCGTCGCGCTCGCGCGGCTCGCCCAGGCCCACGGCATGCGGGGCGAGGAAGGGGACCTCGACCGCGCGCGGGAGCTGGGAGATCTGGCCTCGGAGCTCTGGCCGGGCGACCAGCGCCTGCTCGAGCTCTCGGAGCACTACCACATGCATTCGAACGTCCATTACTGGACGGGCGCGTACGAGCAGGCGCTCGAGCTCTCCGAGCGCGCCTCGGCCACGGGTGGCATCGACCGGCGGAGCGCCGAGTTCCTCCTGCGAGGTGCGGGGCTACGGGGGTTGATCCTGTCAGGGATGGGTCGGTACGAGGAGGCGTTGGAGGCGGGGGACGTCGCGATCGAGATCGCCCGGAAGCTGGGTCGGTCGGACAGCGTCGTGATGAACTACTCGACCCTGCCGCGGCGCGAGATCTTCGCGCTGGACGAGGCGAGGGAGCGAAGCGAGATCCTCACCGACCGGCTGGGGCCGTCGAGCTTCAACATGCCGTGGATCAACGCGCGGGCCGACCTGATCGGCGCGCAGCTGCTGATGGACGATCTCGCGACGGTCGAGGGCACGTGGCCGGCGCTGTGGGAGGACGCCGTCGCGAGCGAGGCGTGGGAGCGGTGGCTGGTCAGCGGTCGGCTCGCCGCGAACCGGGCCGAGCTCGATCTGGCGCTCGGCCGGATCGACGACGCGGTGACCTGGAGCCGTCGGGCGTTGGAGCTCGCCACGCCCGTGAGGAGGCGGAAGTACATGGTGAACGCGCTCACGACGCTCGGCCGGGCGCTGACCGCTCGGGGTGATGCCGAGAGCGCGACGGCCGAGCTCCGCTC
>JBKKAE010000409.1:0-4423 GCA_046714835.1 Actinomycetota bacterium
GGATCGGCGGCCTTCTCGATCTCCTTCTTGAACACCACGTTCACCGCACCCTCGGCACCCATGACCGCGATCTCGGCGGTGGGCCACGCGAACGACACGTCGGCCCGCAGGTGCTTCGAGTTCATGACGAGGTACGCTCCGCCGTACGCCTTGCGGGTGATCACCGTCATCCGAGGGACCGTCGCCTCCGCGACCGCGTACAGGAGCTTCGCGCCGTGGCGGATGATGCCGCCGAACTCTTGCTCGGTGCCCGGGAGGAATCCGGGAACGTCCACGAACGTGAGGATCGGGATGTTGAACGCGTCGCAGAACCGGACGAACCGCGAGGCCTTCTCCGATGCATCGATGTCGAGGGTCCCCGCGATCACCTTCGGCTGATTCCCCACGATCCCGATCGTGCGACCGTCCAGGCGCGCGAACCCGACCACGATGTTCATCGCCCACAGCGGGAAGATCTCGAGGAACTCCCCGTCGTCGACGACACGCCGGATCACCTCGTGCATGTCGTACGGCTCTTGCGCGCGGTCGGGGACGAGGTGCGTGAGGCCGTCGTCACGCGGTCGGGATCGTCCGTGGTCGCGTACGCGGGAGGGTCCTCCAGGTTGTTCGACGGCAGGAATGAGAGCAGGTAGCGAACGCGATTCAACACGTCCTCGTCGTCCTCGCCGATCGAGGAGGCGACCCCCGACTTCGCCGAGTGGGTCATGGCACCGCCGAGCTCCTCGAACGTCACCTCTTCGCCGGTCACCGTCTTGATCACGTCGGGACCGGTGATGAACATGTGCGAGGTCTCTTTCACCATGAACGTGAAGTCGGTGATCGCGGGGGAGTACACCGCGCCACCGGCGCAGGGCCCCATGATCACGGAGATCTGCGGGATGACGCCGCTCGCGCGCACGTTGCGTTCGAAGATGAAGCCGTACCCGGCGAGCGAGGCGGCGCCCTCCTGGATCCGTGCCCCCCCGGAGTCGTTGATCTGCACGAAGGGCGCGCCGGTGGAGATCGCCAGGTCCATCACCTTGCAGACCTTCTGCGCATGGACCTCTCCCATGGAGCCACCGAAGACCGCGAAGTCCTGCGATGCCACGAAGATCTTCCGCCCTCCGACCGTCCCGTAGCCCGTGACGACACCGTCGCCGGGCGGACGCTTGCGGTCCATCCCGAAGTCGTGCGCACGGTGGACGGCGAACGGGTCTGTCTCCACGAAGGACCCCTTGTCCATCAAGAGCGTGACCCGTTCCCGCGCGGTCAGCTTCCCGCGCTCGTGCTGCTTGGCGGCGGCGTCCCTGCCTCCCGGCGTGAGAGCCGCCTTCTTGCGCTTCCGCAGTTCGTCGATCCGTTCCTCGACGGTGGTCGTCTTCGCGGTCTCGACGTCTTTATCGGTGGTCGCCATGGGGTGGAGTCTATTCGTGGTGGGCGGGCTCGGGGCAGTGCGGCATGAGCCGGCTCCGCTTCTCCTGCTCAGCACTCCCTCGGAGGCCAGCCGGCGTCCCGCCACGTGCCGATCTTGAACACCATGCGGATGGTCACGATCGAGTTGGTGCGCCCGTTGAGGGCGCGAGGGGAGAGCTCCCACGCCGGGCGCGTGTACTCGGTGAATCGAGCGGGCCACATGTCCCGGTCGTGCTGGAACAGGCCTCGATACTGGCCGGTGGGCGACGATGTCGCGGACGGGTCGAGGCCGCTCTCCCGTCGGGCGATGCAGATCGCCCGTTCCTGTCCGCCGGGGACCGGGCCGAACCGCTCCACCGCGCAGACGATCCTTCGCTTCGCGAAGGCCTGGGTCGATTCGCCGTCCCGGCGATGGAAGTCACACGGGCCGGGGGAGTGATGCGCGAACGCGGGCGTCGCTCCGAAGAGGACCCCGATGATCAGCGCGAGCGCCGCGATCGCGGATCGGGTTCGCATCAACGCAACATCTCCGTCGTGAACGTGCGGAACCGCCGATGGGAAGGTCCCGCTCGGCGGCTCTCGCGGACAGTACCGGGTGGGCCGCTTCGCGTCTACCCGGCTACTCGTCGATGCGCCCACCCGCCCGCCAGTAGACGCCGGCTTCCCTGTCCAGGAATCCTTCGTCGACGAGCGAGCGGCGGAGCGCCGCGTCATCGAGGAAGAAGCCTCCGACGATCACGTTGACCTCTCGTTCGTCGTAGCGGACCCCGGGCTCGAACTCGATCGCGATCCGCTCGAGGACGATCCGTCGTTTCGAGGCCTTCGACGGGATCTCCCGGAGACGCCCGTCGCGGAAGAAGGCACGGAGCACCGCCTCCTCGTCCTCGCTGGCCGCGCCGAGCGCGATCCCCGCGTCTCGCCGCGGTCCCACCTGTTCGGCGGCCCATCGAAGGGTCTCGCGATCGAGCCGGTAGGTGCGGTGGTGGGATCCCAACCGGGCGACGCCGGCGGCGGCGAGTCGGGTCAGGTGCCGGCGTACCCGGGGGAGAGGCAGCCCGAGGATCTCCGCCAGCGGCCCGGCCGCGGCGTCGCCCGCCGCCAGGGCGCCGGCGATCCGCAGCCGCTCCGGATCCGCGAGCGCGCGAAGGATGTCGTCGGGATGCTCGGTCATGTCGGTCTCGTTGCCTACCATGATGCGATGCTCCTCACGGATCCGCAGCGCCGGACGCTCGATCGCCTGATCGGCACGGAGGAGCGGCCGGTCTTCGCCGCCGACCTTCGGCAGCGGCTCGTCGATCGCATCGAGGGAGCGGCCCGCGAGCTCGAGCTCCAGGAGCCGCTGTGGCTGGGGAAGGAGGCGCTCAACCAGCTCGCCCGGTGTGAAGGCCGGTTCGCCGCCCGGCTCCAACGGGAGGACCCGCCATTCGAGCACTCCGTCCACACGGCTGCCGGCGTGCTCGTGCACAAGGCGATCGAGGTCGACATCGGCGCGCGCGACGGCATGGATCCTCACGCGATCGCCATGACGGCCGCGGGACGGCTGGCGGAACGAGAGGAGCGGTTCGCCGAGTTCTGGCGGGAGCAGTCCGGCTCCGAGCAGGACGACCTCCTCATGGAGGTCGTCCGCAAGGTCACCCTGTTCCAGGGGTCGTTCCCTCCCCTTCGGGAGCTCCGCCGGGAGATGGCGCCCATCACGGAGCTGCCGGTCAAGGCGCAGCTGCTGGGCGGGGACCTCACCCTCTCCGGCAAGATCGACCTCGTCCTCGGCGTACCCGATCGGCTGGAGCCAAGCCGAGCGACGCGGCTCGCCATCGATCTGAAGACCGGCGGGGCGTGGCCGGAGCACGCGGAGGATATGCGCTTCTACGCCCTGCTGATGACACTCCGCTTCGGCGTCCCGCCCTATCGGGTGGCCTCGCTGTTCCTCGACTCGGGCGAGTGGCAGGCGGAGGAGGTCGCCGAGGAGACGCTGTTCCACGCCGCCGAGCGAGTGATCTCGGCCGCCAGGGCCGCCGGCGCCTTCCTGGCCGGTCGTGAACCGCAGCTCACCGGTGGGCCGTGGTGCGCGTGGTGCCCTCGGGCGTTCGTCTGTCCGAGCGCCGAGCCGCGGCCCGTCTAGTTCAGCGTCGGATCCAGCGGCATCGTGGCGAGGAGTCGGAAACCGGGCCCCAGGCGCCCCACGGCGGACGCCCAGAGTCCTTCCGGGTCATCGGTGAACACGTCGCGGGGGAACGCGGGGGTCGCGTGCCAGGAATCCTCCGCGATCTCGTCCTCGAGCTGCCCCGCGCTCCAGCCTGCGTAGCCGGCGAACACCCTAGCGCGCCGAAGACCACCGAGCGAAGCGGTGTCGGTCTCCTCCGGCAGGAACCCGATCGAATCGAGGGCGAGGACGCCCGCACGCTCGGGGTCTTCGAAGTCGGCGAGCACGAGGGCGGCCTCGGGCTGGACCGGCCCGCCCCGGAAGAGCGTTTCGCCGGGAGGGACCAGCGGGGAGAGTGGCGGCGCCGCCTCCTCGACGGTGGCCTCCAGCGGGTGGTTCAGCACGACACCCACGGCGCCTTCGTCGTCGTGGTGGCCGATCAGCACGACGGTCCGCCGGAAGTTGGGGTCCCAGAGACTCGGGCCCGCGATCAACAGATGACCTCGCAGGTTGTCCATGGAGTCATGCTCTCAAGTTGTCGCTCCGCTCGCTGCTCGGTTGTTAGGGTTCGGCGGCGCGGATCGGAGAGTGCCCATGTCGAAGGATCTGTACGAGATCGGCGAGATCCCCCCGGTCGGGGACGTCCCGGCGCAGATGCATGCGCAGGTGGTGCGACCCGAGCGGTACGGCGAACCGCGGGACGCGATCAGTGACGAGGTGATCGACGTGCCTCCCCTCGGCCCGCAGGACGCGCTGGTGATGGTGATGGCGGCCGGTGTGAACTTCAACAACGTGTGGGCGGCGCGCGGCGTGCCGATCGACGTGACGAAGACGCAGGCGCGATGGGGCGAGCCGACCGACTTCCACATCGTCGGGTCGGACGCCTCGGGG
>JBKKAE010000410.1:0-4287 GCA_046714835.1 Actinomycetota bacterium
GATCGAGGAGCGGAACCGGCGAGGGGGTTCGAACGAACCTGACGACCACGGCGGGATACGAGGAGCTCGGGCGATGCTCCGACGACCACTCCTTCGTCCGTAGGCGCCGCGAATGTGTACGCATCAGGGTCTACCGCCCGAAGACGATGTGCCAACAGCCTCGGATCGAGCGTCCGACCCGCCGATACCTCGATCGTCCTCGCGAGCACGACCTTGCGAAGCTCGCCCCGATGGATCCTCTCGACCGCCTCCCGGACGGCATCCTCGTAGGCGTCCACCGGCGGGACGTCGCCGAGCTGGACCCTCGGAAAGGGCTCGTGCGGCGTGCCCCCGGAGACCGGCTCGAACGGCGGTGGATCCTCAGCCTCGCTTCCAAGGTCGTTCGTGTCGAGCCGCCACGTCTGGCCTCGATGATCCCGTCGAACGGCACTGCGAGGGATCACGAGTTCGTGTAGCCGCGTGCCACCCCGGCGGAACCCGATCGCGCCCATCGCCGCCGGCGCGACGTCACGACCTCGGCGAACGGAGCTTCGGAGCACGTCGACGACGTGGGCCAGACCCGAAGGATCCGCCGCACCGAACGTGAGCGTCGGGAAAGCGGTTGCCCCTGCGATCCCTCGTCCGCGCCGCTCGAAGAAGACGCCGACCGGGGGCCGGTACGCCGCCAGCAGGTCGAAGGCCTCGCCGAGCGGCACCGCTCGCGACTCGAGGACCGGAACGGCGGGATCGTTCATGCCCGGGTCGCCACGAGGAGCTGGGTCACGCCGCCGCCCAGCGGTAGCCGCCGCGCGTCGGGGAATCCGGCCCCGCGCAGCATCGCCAGCAGCTCTCCCGGGGCAGGAAGGTACGCGGTCGATCGAGGGAGGTACGAGTAGGCCTCTCGGTTCGAGAGCAGCCCGCCGATCGCCGGCACGAGCCCTCGGAAGTACGCGCGATGCCCGAGCCGCATCACGCGCCCCTCCGGTTCGGCCGTCTCGAGCAGAGCGATCCTGCCTCCCTTGCGCACCGCCCGGGCGAGCTCAGCGAACAAGCCCTCCAGCGACACGACGTTGCGGAGCGCGAAGCCGCAGGTGGCTCCGTCTGCGCTCGCGTCGCGGACGGGCAGCTGCAGGATGTCCGCCTCCACGAGCGAGGCGTCGGTCTTCGCCGCCAGCAGCATCCCGTGAGAGAAGTCGAACCCCACCGGACGATGGCCGGCGACCAGGAGCTCGCGACAGAGATCGCCCGTGCCGCAGGCGAGGTCGAAGATACGCGAGCCCGCCGGGAGCGCGAGCTCCCGCACCGTCCGGCGCCGCCACCCGACGTCCATGCCCAGCGTCATCACCCGGTTCACGAAGTCGTAGCGAGGACTGATCGTGTCGAACAGGCGCCGGATGGTGCGGGCCTTCTCGTCGCCCTCGGGCAACGGCCGGATCCGTTCCTGGCGCGGCGTCATGTTTATGGCGCCGGGGAGTCGGCAGGTGCCGCGCTCGATGGCGCTTCGTTCGAGGGCGCCACCGCGCTCGATGGCGCTTCGTCCGACGGCGCTGCGTCCGACGGCGCTCCGTCCGGCGCCTCGATGTGCTCACCCGCGACCTCGAGCAGTACCCGGCGGAAGTGATGCGACACCAGCAACGTCACCGCCGGCAACAGTTCCCGGAACGCGTCGACCATCCGGGCGGACGCGCCGTCCTCATCGGCGGCCGTGTCTCGGATCGGCTTGCGAACATGTTCATCGAAGAGCTCCACGGCCTTGTCGGCGAGGCCGCGCATCGCCCGGTCGGCGTCCCCCGCCAACGAGAGCAGGTCCCCGAGCGGAAGACCGAACTCGAGCAGGCGAAGCGCGTTCCGCACCAACTCGATGTCGCCGGGCGTATACCTCGTCTGACCGTCGACGTCGGTCCCGATCCGGATCCCCTCGCGCTCCACCGCTTGGATCAACGAGGCCGGCACCCCGCTCGCGGAAGCGAAGGCGTCGAGCGAGAGGAGCTCACCGTCGACCGCGTCGACCCGTTCCGCCGCCACGGCCGCGGCGAGGCCCGCATCGGCGAGCCCGAGCTCGCCGTCGACCACCCGGCGGATCGCGGCGAGGGTCAGACCCTGCTTCTGCAGCGCTCGGATCTGGTGGATCCGGTCGACGTGCTCGGCCCGGTACCAGGCGACACGTCCTTCTTTGTCCGGCTGCGGCAGCAGCCCACGGGCTTGGTAGTAGCGAACCGTGTCGACCGACACCTCGCACGCCGTGGCGAGCTGCTCGACTCGATACCTCACGACCGGGAACTCTACGAGTGTTCGCTCGCAGGGTCATCCGCCCCGAACTCTCCTGGTCCAGACCCCGGCCGGGGCGGGCAGCGTCGATACGATGCCGTCCGTGGATGGCGGCGCCGACGGGGGGTCTGGGGGGCTCAAGAAGCGAGCGCCTCAAGGTGCGAGCGTAGCCCCCCAGGGGAGGGAGCGAGCGCCGGATGGCGCGAGGGTCGGTCCCCACGCGAGGCGGCCGATCACCCTCGGACTCGTGCTGGCGTGCCTCGGCGGCACGCTGCTGATCGGCGCCGTCCAGAAGGCCCCCTGTGCCGGCGGTGACTGGTTGGACGGGCGCCAGTACCGGCTCGCCTGCTACACGGACATCGTGCCGCTCTTCGGGACCGAGCAGCTCGCTGGAGGTCGTCTTCCCTACCTCGACGCGTGCGCCCCGTCAGAGAGCAACTGCGACGAGTACCCCGTGCTGACGATGTACTTCATGCGCGTGGCCGGGTGGGTTTCGGGTGACCATCCCGAACGCTTCTTCTGGGTCAACGTGATCCTCCTCTCACTGTGTGCAGCGGTTGCGGCGGGATGCCTCTACGTGATCGATGCGCGACGTGCGATCTGGTTCGCCCTCGCGCCGACCCTCGCACTTCAGGTGTTCGTGAACTGGGATCTGCTCGCGGTCGCCCTGGCGACGGCCGCGATGCTCGCCTTCTTCCGCCGAAGGGACGGATGGGTGGGAGTCCTGATCGGTCTCGGAGCTGCCGCGAAGCTCTACCCGGCACCCCTGCTCATCCCCCTCGCCGCGGATCGGCTGCACGGACGACAGCCGGATCGCGCGATCCTGCTCTGGTGGTCGGCCGCCGCCACGTGGATCGCCGTGAACCTCCCCTTCGCGGCGATCGGGCTCCATGGATGGTGGGAGTTCTTCCGGTTCAACGGCGCTCGTCCAGCCGACTGGGACAGCGCCTGGTACCTCCTCTGCCACCGACTCTCTCTGTGCGTGCCGACCGGCTTGATCAACGTCTCCTCGATCGCGCTGCTCGTCGGGCTGACCTCGTGGGTCTGGATGGCCAAACGACGTCGCGAGCCCGATTTCCCTCGCTGGCAGCTCGCGTTCCCGGTCCTGGTCTTCTTCCTGCTCGTCGGGAAGGTGTATTCACCACAGTTCAGCCTGTGGCTGCTCCCCTGGCTGGTCTTGATCCTGCCCGGGCCGCGACGCTTCCTCGCGTTTCAGGCGGCCGACGTGGCCGTGTTCCTCACGCGGTTCTCCTTCTTCGGTGATCTGACCGGGGTCGGCGGGCTGCCCCAGGGAGTGTTCGAGATCATGTTGCTCCTGCGTGCGGGGGTGCTGATCTGGTGCGTCGTAGCCTGGGTGCGGGAACCGAGCCGCCGGCTGCCGGGGGAACGCGCCACCGATCGCGCGCTCCCGGCGGCGCACGCGTGAGGGGGCGCCGCCGGCTCCTCGACGGGTGGCGGCCGTGCCTCGCGGTCTTCCTCGCCGCCCGCATCGGCGTGTCGTTGCTCTCCGTCGTCTCGGTCGACCTGATCGAGCCACTGGACCCTGTGGACGTGCCCGGGCGGGCGGCGCCGGCCGCGACCCCCGGGTGGCACAACGCCGTCGACGCGACCGAGCGCCAGGACGCGGTCTGGTACCTGCGGCTGGCAGCAGACGGATGGTCGACCGAGGATGCGAGTGCCGCGTTCTTCCCGCTGTATCCGCTCACGGTTCGCGCCGTCTCGTGGGTCCTCCCGGGGGACGATCTCCTCGCCGCGCTCCTCGTCTCGAACCTCGCGTTCCTCGGAGCGCTGCTGGCGCTGTTCACGCTCACCGCGGAGGCGTTCGGGGACCGCGTCGCGCGACGAGCCATCGTGGTGGCGGCGATCTTCCCGACGTCCTTCTTCTTCCTTGCTCCCTACACGGAGTCGCTCTTCCTGCTGCTCTCGCTGCTCGCGTTCCGGGAGTCACGCCACGATCGATGGGGGCGGGTCGCAGTCTTCGGCGCCCTCGCGGCGCTCACACGCAGCGTCGGCATCCTCCTCGTCCCGGCGCTCTTGGTC
>JBKKAE010000411.1:0-3958 GCA_046714835.1 Actinomycetota bacterium
GTCGATGCCCGGCTGCCCGACGGATCGCGGGTCAACGCCGTGCTGCCGCCGCTGGCGCTGGACGGGCCGTCCCTCACCATCCGCAAGTTCTCGAAGACCCCCTTCCGCGTCGAGGACATGGTGCGCCTCAGGACGATCACACCCAGGGTGGCCGAGCTCTTGAGCCTCTGCGTGATCGGGAAGCTGAACATCCTGGTCAGTGGCGGCACCGGAACCGGCAAGACGACGCTGCTCAACGTGCTGTCGTCGTTCATCCCCGACGAGGAGCGGATCGTCAGCATCGAGGACGCCGCCGAGCTCCAGCTCAACCGCGAGAACATCGTCCGCCTGGAGGCCCGCCCGCCCAACCTGGAGGACAAGGGCGAGGTGACGATCCGCGACCTCGTGCGGAACTCGCTGCGGATGCGCCCCGACCGGATCATCGTTGGCGAGGTGCGCGGCGGCGAGGCCCTCGACATGCTCCAAGCGATGAACACCGGACACGACGGGTCGCTGTCGACCGCGCAGGCGAAGTTGCCAGCCAGGATACCTTCCGCCACGGGCAGACTTCGTCGATGGAAACTCGGGCACGTTACTGGTCCGTTAGTGCAGCGTATACCCCGTCCGGATACGTCATTCGCCAACTCTCCGCGATCAGGTCGTTCTCGAACCGGTGGAAGATCATCTCCCACAGCTCAACCTGCCTGCCGGTTGGTTCGAGGTCGTGGTAGCGGCCGGAGTGGACGAGCGTGAAGCGAACGTAGTGGGCGACGAGGTCGCCGTCCACCAGTTCATGAACCCACTCGATCTCCTTCTCGGGGAAGGCGGTCGCGTGAGCGCGGGTGATGTCGGCAAGGTCGGAGGGGGAGGTGGTGCTTCCATCCTCCTCGTGAAGCACCCAGTCGTTGGCTAAGCACGCGAGCAAGGCGTCAGTGTTCCCGTCCGCATAGGTCTCCATGAACTGCCGTGCGACTGAGACCCGGCTGTCACTCATCGAGACCCCCTCGGATGGCCGCAGTCTCGTCGCTTGCGGTCAGACCCGTCAGTCACCCAATCTGCACGAGTCTACCTGCGGGCGGGCACTCGACCTGAAGGTCCCCGACCGCTGCACCTGTTCGGAGTGGTGGGCGAGGGAGCCTGATCTAGCCTCCAACGAGGCTGCTCGCGTTTGACCCTCGGCTAAACCTTCTCGGTCCAGTAGGGTCTTTTGCGGCCGTGACTGAGGTGATGGTCAATGGACCTGACGACGTATACGTGGAGCGAGAGGGGCGGATCGAAAGGGTGGAGGACCGGCTGTTTGAGGGGGAGGAGTCGGTCCTTCATCTGATCGAGCGGATCGTGGGTCCTCTGGGCCTTCGGGTCGACCAAGCGTCACCTTGGGTGGACGCGCGACTTCCGGGAGGCAGCAGGGTTCACGCGATCGTTCCGCCCCTTTCGCTCTGCGGCCCCGTGCTCACGATCCGCACGTTCGCTCCCGTCCCGCTCTCCGGCGAGGACATCGTGCGCAACGGATGCATCGGCCCTCGAGCGATGCGGTTCCTCTCGTCGTGCGTGCGCGGTCGCGCGAACCTGATCGTGAGCGGAGGGGCCGGGAGCGGCAAGACGACCCTGCTCGGCATCCTCTCGTCGTTCATACCCGACGAGGAGCGCCTGATCACGATTGAGGATGCGGCCGAGCTCCGCCTGCACCGATCGCACGTCGTGTCCCTCGAGGCGCGACCGCCCAACGTCGAGGGCCGAGGCCAGGTGAGCGTTCGGGACCTCGTCCGGAACGCCCTTCGGATGCGCCCCGACCGGATCATCGTGGGTGAGGTCCGCGGCGGCGAGGCCCTCGACATGCTCCAGGCCATGAACACCGGACACGACGGGTCGTTGTCGACCGCGCATGCGAACTCCTGTCGGCATCTGCTCTGGCGCCTGGAGACGATGGCGATGATGTCGGACGTCGAGTTGCCGGCCGCCCATATCCGCAACCAGGTGGCGTCGGCCATCGATGTCGTCGTGCAGCTCGCGCGCCTCCGCGACGGACGCCGGGTCGTGTGGGAGATCGCCTCGATCGAGGGAACGCATCGCGGGGAGCCGGTCGTGTCACCGCTGTACCGGTTCCGTGGGCGAGAAGGAGACATCGGCGAGTTCCACGCGACGGGGTCGGTGCCGAGGGTGGCGGACGTCCTCGCCGACCGGGGCGAGGACCTCGGAGACTGGCTCTTCGAGGAAGGCCCCGACGGATGATCGGGTTGGCCTCAGGGCTCCTGGCGATCGCCGGGTTGTTCGCGGAGCGCGCCATCACGATCGCCCGCGGTGACGGACTGGCCGAGCAGCTGGGGATCGAACGACGCGATCGAGCGGCTCGTCCTCCGTCATGGATGTTCCTGTGCCTGCCCGCGTTCCTCGTCGCATGCGTGGTCGTCGGGCCGGTGCCGACCCTGGCAGGGAGCGCGGGCATCGTCGTGATCCTTCGTCTGGTCCGCAGGCGCCGTCGGGCGAACGCGCGCTATCGCGCTGCCGAGCAGATCGCGGACGCGGTGGGCGGGATGTCCGCCGGACTCCGGGCCGGACTCTCGCTCCCGCAATCGCTTGCGTATTCGCGGGACGAGGCCGACGAGCCGCTCAAGACCGATCTCGCGAGGCTCGTCGAGAAGATCGAACTCGGCACGCCGGTCGGGGAAGCGCTCTCGGAGTGGGCGGAAGCTCTGGGCTCGGAGGACGCCTTCCTGATCGTCGGCGTCTTGGACCTCCACCGTCGTAGCGGCGGCGACCTGCCTACGGTGCTCGACGGTTTGGCCGCGACGCTGCGAGAGCGGCGAGCCGCGCATCGTGACGTGCGCGCGATGACGGCGCAAGCGCGACTGTCGGGAGTGATCCTGGGCATGCTGCCGATCGGTTTCTTCGGCTTCCTGTTGTTGACCTCACGGGACGAGATGCTCCAGGCGATCGGCACCCCGCTCGGGGGGATGGCGCTCGGGATCGGCCTGGGGCTGGAGACGCTGGCGTTCCTCTGGATCCGGCATCTTCTTGAGGTGCGCTGATGGAGCCACTCGTCGCGGAGGCGCTCGGGGCCCTGGCGGCCGGATGCGGCGTCGCAGGGATCGCTCTCGGGATTCCTCGGAAAGGGGCGATCCGCGGAGGGACCCGACACGTCGACCCCCGATATCTCTGGGGTGCGGCATTCGCGCTGCTCGGAGCGATGGCACCCGGCCCGAAGCTCGTGACGGTGCCACTCGCCGTGCTGCTCGGTGGTCGTCTCCGCCGGCTCGCCGCGGCCCGCGTCGTGGCTCGCCGCCGCCGAGCCATGGATGCCGAGATCCCGCAGCTTCTCGATCTGCTCGCGGCGGGATCTGCCGCGGGCCTGTCGGCGGTCGCAGGACTCCAACGATCGACGTCGGTCCTGCGAGGTCCCCTCCGTGAGGAGCTCGGTGCATCCCTCGAGGCCGTCGACCTCGGCGCTCGCTGGCGTGATGAGCTTGCGGCCGTCACCGAGCGCCTCGCCCTCCCGGACCTGCGACGCGCGGTCGCCGTCCTGACGCGAACGGAGACGCTCGGCACCTCCCTCACGGAGGCGACGCGTGAGCTCGCTGCCGACGTCCGGAGATCCCGCCGCGCCGCTGTTGCCGAGCGAGCCCGCGCCGCGCCGGTGAAGATGCTCTTCCCCCTCGTCTTCCTGGTCCTCCCCGCCTTCCTCCTCCTGACGGTGGTGCCGGTCCTGCTCACCACCGTCCAGTCCATCCGTTGAGAGGAGGTGAACCGATGCTCTTCCTGTACGCCCTGTTCCTGCGCACCGTCGACACCCTCCGGCTCCGCAGGGAGGAAGGACAGACCACGGCCGAGTACGCGCTCGTGATCCTCGCCGCGGCCGCCGTGGCCGTGGTGCTGATCGCGTGGGCTCGTTCGTCAGGCAAGCTGCCCGCGTTCTTCGACAGCGTGATCGACAGCGTGATCGGTGACGCCAACGCCGCGTGATGCCTCTCCGGAACGCGGT
>JBKKAE010000412.1:0-3571 GCA_046714835.1 Actinomycetota bacterium
ATCTACACCTACGACCCGGCCCACATGACGGATGCGGGCGCGATCCTGCTGCGGCCGGGGAAGGTGGGGCGCCGCGGCGAGCCCGCGATCGCCGCGGCCGACCTCGAGGCGGCGGGCGTCCCGGTCATCGCCACCCTCGGCGAGCCTGCGCTCGCCGAGGGCGGCGACATGTGCTGGCTCGACGGAGCAACGCTGTTGGTGGGTGTGGGCTATCGCACGAACACGGCGGGGGTCGACGCGCTGCGCGCCCTCCTGCCGGACGTCACCGTCGTCTCGTTCGACCTCCCCCACCTGACCGGGCCGTCCGCGTGCACTCACCTGCTCTCGTTCGTCTCGATGCTCGACGTGGATCTCGCCGTCGCGTCGCTCCCGCACCTGCCGGCCCGGCTGGTCGAGCTGCTGCGGGATACGGGAGTCCGCATCGTCGAGGTCCCCGCCGAGGAGTTCGACTCCATGGGTCCGAACGTCCTGGCGCTCGGGCCACGCGTCGCGCTGGCGCTCGAGGGGAACGCGGAGACCCGTCGCCGGATGGAGGCCGCGGGCGTGGACGTGCGCACCTATCGCGGCGAGGAGATCTCGCGGAAGGGAGACGGCGGCCCCACATGCTTGACCAAGCCGCTGGCTCGTGCGTGAAGCTCAGGCGATCCCGACGTCGCGGAGTCGATAGATGTCGCCCTGCTGTGAGGCACAGCGATGGCGTGAGAACCAGAGGTCGACCTGCGCGGCCAGCGGGACGAGGGACATCTGGAAGTCGACGTCGATCCCGCCCGGAAAGGTCGCGAGGGTCGTGGGCGTCGCCCCGAGGGTCGCCACCGGCACGCGCATGATCCGGACGCCGGACCCGCAGCCGGTCCCCGATCGGACGAAATAGACGAGCCCCTCCGTCTCGTCCACGATCGGGGCATATCGAGCCAACCCGTCGGAGGCCGGGATCTTCCTCGTCCGGTCGGTCTCCGTGTCGCGGACGAACGCGTTGCAGGTGAGGGGCCCGCACACGGACCACGTCGCGTAGCGCTCCCCCACCCCCGAGGGCGACACGTAGAACCGTGTCAGGTCACGGCTCACGAGCGCCTGGATCGTCTCCGCCGCTCGGTCGTAAAGGAACAACGTCGTCTCGCCCCCGGCGTCCCGCGCGAACAGATAGAAGGCGTTCGAGATCCGCGGCCCCCACTCCCATCGATCCGTGTTGATGGGAGCGGGGAGCTTGAGACGCCCCCGCGTGGCCAGGTTGATCGAGTACAGGTCGGAGGCCTGCCCGTCGATCTGCTGGTAGATCGCCCGGTCCTGGTCGGGGTCGATCCCGCCGGCGAACCCCCTGGTCCCGTTGGGATTCAGCCGGAAGACCTCCGCCGTCCCGCGGACCTTGCCGTAGGCGTGGTACCGGTTCGAGAACGCCTCGGAGTTCTGCGTCCAGATCAGATACGTGCCGTTCGCCGAGGGCTGTGTCTGGTCCTCGGGGCCGGCGAGGATCCGCTGCGGTGCGCTGACGGCCGCAGCCGGGCCTATCGCGGCGGCGGCGAGCAGGAGCGCGAGGCACAGTGAAGCCGGGCCGATGACGAGGCGGGACCGGGACACGTGCCGAGATGTTCGCTGAGAAGCACTGCGGATCGGGGAGAAGAGCCGTTGCACGTTCGCGGAACGCTATCCCCCCGACACGAAGATGTCGAACTCATTCCCCTCCGGGTCTTCGAGCGTCCTCCAACGTGCGTCGTCGAGTCGACGGTCTTCCCCGTCCCAGGACGCGCCCAGGGCGAGCAGGGCGTCCGTCGCAACTTGGAGATCGTCGACGCGGATGTCGAGATGCACGCGGTTCTTGACCGACTTCGGCTCCGGGACGCGCTGGAAGCCGAGCACGTGACCGTTCGCCTCCCCGAGGAACACGAACCGGCCTTCGTCCGAGGTCTCCGCGGCCTCCGTGCCCAGCACATCGCCCCAGAACGCGGCGAGCCGGCTCGGGTCGGAGGCGTCGATCGTCGTGAAGGACACGCGGCCGATCATGATGGGGAGGGGAGATCCAGGAGCTCGTCGACGGCCTGCCCGAAGACCTCGGTGTGCCTGTCCACGTCCTGGGCGGTCGTCGCGGGGGACATGAGCGCCATGTTGTGGAACGGCGTCATGAGGATGCCCCGGTTGAGCAGGAACAGATGGATGAACGGGTCGAGCTCCGAGTCTTGGCCGTGGAACGCCTCGTCCCCGTTCCGAGCCGGTTCGGCACGGAACAGGTACTCGACGCGGCACCCGAGCCGGACGACGTGCCAGGGAAGATCGCGGGAGGAGATGACGTCGCGAACCCCGTCCTCGAAGCGCTCGCCGAGCTCGATCATGCCGTCGAACGCCTCGTCGGTCATCACCTCTCCCAGCGTGGCGCGCATCGCCGCGAGGGAGAGCGCGTTGCCGGCGAGCGTGCCTCCCGTGCCGCCGACGTCGATGACGTCGGGGTCGGTGCCCTCGACGATACGCCGCTGCACTTCCTCCGTCATGCCGTAGGCGGCCGATGGGATACCGGCCCCGAGGGTCTTGCCGATCGTCACGATGTCGGGTGCGAGGCCCCACGCCTTCGTCGCACCACCGGGCCCCGCGCTGATCGTGTGGGTCTCGTCGATCAGCAGAAGGGTCCCCGTCTGATCGCAGAGATCCCTGACGCCCTCCCAGTAGCCCGCGTGCGGCATCACGATCCCGATGTTCGTGAGTGCGGGCTCGAACATGCAGACGGCGACGTCGCCATGCGCGAGCTCTCGTTCGAGCCCGTGGAGATCGTTGATCTCGACCACTCGAGTCGTCGTTCGCACGGGCACGGGCGGCCCGGTGTTCCCAGGTTGATCGACGACCTCGCCCGCCCCGTCCAGCTCCGCGAACGCCTCGTCCACGGTGCCGTGGTAGCAGTGGTTGTGCACGAGGACCTTCGGACGGCCGGTGATGTGGCGCGCCCAACGGATCGCGAAACGGTTCGCGTCGGTGGCGGTGAGTGCGAACGACCAGTACGGGACGCCGAAGCGCCGCGCCAGCTCTCCGCTCACCCAGGCCGCGTCCTCTGTGGGAAGCATCAGAGTGATCCCACGAGCCGCCTGCTTCGCGATGGCGTCGACGGCGACCTTAGGGGCGTGCCCGGCCATGCCGCCGGTGTCACCGAGGCAGAAGTCGACGAATGCGTTCCCGTCGACGTCGGTGAAGTGGGCTCCCTCGGCGTCGGCGACGTAGACGGGATGGTCGCCCGGCCACCGAACCATCCAGTTCATCGGCACGCCGTAGAGGAGCGAGTCCCGTCCCGCCTCGAAGAGCGTTCGGCTCCCCGGATGGCGTTCCCGGAACAGCGCTCGCTCGCGTTCCATCAACCCGGCGAGACGTGCGCGATCGATCGTGTTCAGGCGGTCGCTCCGATGCTCGTATCGAGGACGTAGCGCATCCGGAAGGAGGCGGAGTCTACTACCCTCCCCAGCGTGAGCTGGCCGGTGGTCGCCGTGGCGGGAGGACCGCGTGAGCGAGGTCGCGCCTACGGGGAGCAGGCGCGCGATCGCGTGCACCGCTCCCTGGCGCTCTACGAGGACGTCTTCCGCCACTACACCGGCATGCG
>JBKKAE010000413.1:0-5952 GCA_046714835.1 Actinomycetota bacterium
GGCTTCTCCAAGGCGTACTCGTCCCTGCTCGCGTTCCTGACCCTGCCGACGCGTCTGAAGGATGTGCTCAAGGTTGCGGCACCTCCGTACCTGTACTCTGGACCGTCGCCGATCGCGTCGCTGGCGACGGCGATCGTGGGGCTCGACGTGAACGAGCGACGGGGCGATCTCAACCGACTCGACATGTTCATGAAGACGAAACGGGTCCTCGACCGGCTCCACGAGCTGGACATCTACACGCCCAACCGATCGGGCTATCCGCTGATCGAGGTCCCCCTGGCCGATCACGAGGACATCGACGCGGTCGGTCGCTACCTCTTCGACAGCGGCATCTACGTCACGATGGCCGCGTACCCCCTCGTCCCGATGGACGAGGTCGGCTTCCGGATCCAGATCACCGCCGCGAACGGCGACGAGCAGATCGAGCGGCTGTGCGAGGTCCTCGGCGAGATCAACGAACGCTTCGAACTCCAACATGACGGACATCGCGAGCTCCTCCGGGATCGAGCCGCCCGAGCAGGAGGGAACACGGGATGACCAAGGGACCGGTGGCCGAAGGATTGGGCCGCGTCGAGGAGCTCTCCGAAGCCGGCCGCTACGAGGCTGCGCTCGAAGAGCTCGACCGGCAGGTCGTGGAGCACCCGGATGAGCCCGCCGTGCACACGGCTCGCGGATGGGCGCTCGAGAACCTCGGGGCCGACGGCCTCGCCGGCGCGCGCGACGCCTACGCGCGCGCGCTGGAGCTCGATCCCTCCGCGCTGTGGGCCAAAGAAGGCCTCTCCAACGTGTACCGGCGGATGGGTGATGTCGAGGAGGCGAACCAGCTCGCCAAGGAGGTCATCGAAGAGGGGACCCCGCGCGCCGAGAAGGAGATCGACCTCCTCGAGCTGATCGGGTGGTGCCAGCTCCGCCTGGGCCTGTACCCGGAGGCCGTGGCGACGCTCCGCCGGGCCCTCGAGCTCGACGGACGGTGGACGGCAGTCCGGTTCGACCTCGCACTCGCGCTGATGTGCGAAGGCGACCGCCGTCGCGCGTTCCTCGAGTACCAACGCGGGATCCATCAGGCGGTCAACGGCGGCGTCGAGCGGCTGCGAGGCGTCGTCCGCATGGGGCTCGACGACCTCGAGGAGTGCCTGGCCGAACGCCCCGCTCTGGCGGGGACGCGGGAAGCGATCGCGGCCCGTGACCTCCTCCGATCCACCCTCCGAGTGGCGACCGAGACGGCGTGAACGCGTGAACGGTCTGGTCGAGCGCGTCCGGATCCTCCGGCCACTTCGGCACCGGGACTTCCGCTTGCTCTGGATCGGGATGACCGCGTCGTTGATCGGCGACGGCATCTTCCTCGTCTCGCTCGCGTGGCAGGTCTACGAACTCTCGAACGCCCCCACGGCGCTCTCGATCGTGGGCGTCGCGATGACCGTGCCGCAGATCGTGTTCCTGCTGGTGGGCGGCGTCGTCAGCGACCGGTTCGACCGGCGGCGTGTGATGATCGCGGCCGACGCGCTCCGCGCGGTGAGCGTCGCGACCCTGGGCGTCCTGTCCATCACCGGCAACCTCGAGCTATGGCACATCTTGATCGTCGCTGCGTCGTTCGGCGCTGGGACCGCGTTCTTCGGGCCGGCCTTCGACGCGATCGTCCCGCAGCTCGTCCCGAGCGCCGACCTGAACCAGGCAAACTCGCTGGATCAGTTCATCCGGCCGGCCGCCGCGCGCATGATCGGCCCCGCACTCGGGGGATGGGCCATCGCCATGTGGAGCGGCCATCCGGGGCCTGCGTTCCTGATCGACGCCGGCACATTCGTGCTCTCCATCGTGTGCGTGGCACTGATGCGGGCGCGCGCGCTCGACCGGACGGAGGAGCATCGCTCGGCGTTCCAAGACATCCGCGAGGGATTCCGGTTCGTCAGGTCAAGGGTGTGGCTCTGGGGCACGTTCCTCGCCGCGACCCTAGCCTACCTGATCTTCTGGGGACCGTCGGAGGTCCTGTTGCCGTTCATCGTGAAGAACCACATGCACGGTTCGGCGAGCGACCTCGGCTTCATCCTCGCACTCGGGGGGGTCGGGGCGATGTTCGCGGCGATCGTCATGGGCAACCGTGAGATGCCTCGCAAGCACATCACGTTCATGTACGGGGTCTGGACAGTCTCGACGGTCGCGATCGCGGGCTACGGCTTGGCGTCGTTCCCGTGGCAGCTCATGGTGGCGAGCTTCGTCTTCAACGCCCTGGAAGGTGCCGGGACGATCGTGTGGGCGACCACCAAGGGCCGCCTGGTCCCCGCGAGGCTCCTCGGGCGTGTCTCCAGCTTCGACTGGTTCATCTCGACCGGCCTGGTGCCGGTGTCCTTCGCCCTCACGGGTCCCGTCGCCGCCATCTTCGGCCCGCGGACGACGCTTGTGGGCGCGGGGATCCTCGGCGGGATGGTGACGCTGGCATTCCTGTTCATCCCCGGGATGCGGGACATCGAGCGCACCGGTGACTTGGCCCACGCCTCGAGAGAGGATCCCGACGGACCCCTGCCCCCGATCGAGGAGCCGTTGCTCCCCAGCCGTGCCCCGGCTCCCCTGTGAGCCCCGGCAGATCCCTGCTGAGGGGGCCTGAGCAGGCCCGACGCCTCCTAAGGTCGGCTTCTCTGCGTTCCGATATCGAAGCGGTGAAGCGGAGAGCTTGGTTCCTATATATCTGCGGCGGCGTCCTCGTGACGGCCGCGTTCCTCTTCGTGCCGGGTTTCCGCCAGGGTTGGCTCTTCAACGTCATCGCGATCTCCTCGCCGATCGCGATCGTGATCGCCGTTCGGCTGGGGAAACCGCAAACCCGGCTCCCGTGGTATCTGTTCGCTCTCGGCCAGGCGTTCTTCGTCGCGGGCGACGTCATCACGTACAACTACGGCCGGTTCTTCGGCACCGAGCTCCCGTTCCCGTCGATCGGCGACGTCTTCTACCTCTCGGTCTATCCCTGTCTCATCATCGGCATCCTCTGGTTGATCCGCCTCCGCACGCCGGGTGGCGACCGGGAAAGCGTGATCGATTCACTGATCGTCGCGATCGGCGTCGGCACCATCTCGTGGGTCTTCCTGTTGTCGCCGCTCGCTCGCGACCCTCAGGTCACGCTGCTCCAGAAGCTGACGGCGATGGGCTACCCCGTCATGGACCTCATCCTGCTGACGGTCGTCGTTCGCCTTGCGATCGGCGGGGGCCGGCGAGCCCCGGCCTTCTACCTGATGGCGGGGGCGACGCTCGCGCTGTTCGTCACGGACTTCGCGTACAGCTACCTGTCGGTCCAAGGAATCGTGTACGACCAGTCGGGATACCTCGAGGCCGGATGGGCGTTGTTCTACATCCTCTGGGGAGCTGCGGCCCTGCACAGCTCGATGCGTGCCCTGTCGGAGCGAACCCCCGACAACGAGCCACGGCTGTCGAGGGGCCGTCTGTGGCTGCTCGCGCTCGCTTCCCTCCTCGCGCCGAGCGTGATGATGATCCAGCATCTCCGAGACGTGGCCGGCGATCTTCCGGTGCTGATCGGCGCCTCCGCCGCGCTGTTCCTCCTGGTCGTTGTGCGGATCGCGGGACTGGTCAGGAAGCAGGAGCAGTCGGCGGTCCGCGAGCGCGCGCTCCGCGGAGCGGGGACGGCGCTCGTGACCGCGACGAACCGTGAGGGTATCTACGCCGCGACGCTGCAGGCGGCTCGTTCGATCGCGGGCGAGAACTCGGTGATCCGCGTGCTGGTAGGCGACGAGGACGAGGACTACACCGTGGTGGCCGCCGCCGGCGGACGCGAGGACGTCGTCGGCGTCACGCTCTCCCTCTCGATCCTGCCGCAGTGGAAGCGTGACCGTCTCAAGACGCATCGCTCCTACGAGGTGGTCGTGGAGGATGCGGAGCTGGCCGAACCTCTCGGGTTCCCGGAAGAGTCCGCGTTCCTGTTGAGCGGTCCGCTCTTCATGAAGGACGAGCTGCGAGGACTCCTCGTGGTCGGAAGCCCAACCGCGCTGCCGAGAGCCAACCGCGACACCCTCGAGGCGCTCACCTCGCAGGTGGCGCTCGCGCTCGACAGCGCCGCCCTGACCGAGGACCTGCTCCGCCAGCAAACGGAGGCTCGGTTCCGCTCGCTGGTCCAGAACTCCACGGACGTCGTGATGGTCGTCGACGCGGACTCGACCGTCCGCTATGTGAGCCCTTCCGTCGAGGGCGTCTTCGGCTACGACCCGTCGGAGCTCGAGAACACCAAGCTCACTCGGCTGATCCACGCCGACGACAAGGCGCAAGTGCTCCAGTTCCTCACCCTGAGCGGGCGCGAAGGGGCCACCTCGACCGGTCTCATCGAATCGCGGATGCGGCATCGCGACGACTTCTGGCTACACATCGAGACGCTCCGCACGGATCTGATGCACGACCCCAACGTGAAGGGGATCGTCCTCAACTCAAGAGACGTCTCCGAGCGCAAGGCGTTCGAGGAGCAGCTCTCACACCAGGCCTTCCACGACTCGATCACCGGGCTCGCCAACCGGGCGCTTTTCCGGGACCGCGTGGAACACGCGCTGGAACGGCTCACCCGCGCCACCGATCCGGTTTCCGTTCTGTTCATGGACCTCGACGACTTCAAGACGATCAACGACTCCCTCGGCCATGCGGCCGGCGACCGCCTGCTCGGCGAGGTGGGCGAGCGGCTGCGGACTTGTCTGCGGACGCCCGACACCGCTGCCCGTTTGGGTGGGGACGAGTTCGCGATCCTGATCGAGGACGGGGGCGAGAGCGTCGGCGCCGCCGCGGTGGCCGGCCGGATCCTCCAAGCGCTCGACGGACCGTTCCTCCTCGACGGAAAAGAGGTCTTCGTCCGAGCGAGCATCGGGATCGCGACCTCCGGCGTCGGTCGGACGACCGGTCCCGAGGGCGCGGAGGAGCTGCTGCGCAACGCCGACGTCGCGATGTACATCGCGAAGGAGGCGGGGAAGAACCGATTCCAGGTCTTCGAGCCGGAGATGCACGACACCGCTCTCCGGCGGCTCGAGTTGAAGGCGGACCTCCAGCGCGCGGTGGAGAACGAAGAGTTCGTCCTGCATTACCAGCCGGTGATCCGACTGGAGACCGGTGACATCGAGGGGTTCGAGGCACTCGTCCGCTGGAACCACCCCTCCCGCGGTCTCGTGATGCCGCTCGACTTCATCCCACTGGCCGAAGAGACGGGTCTCATCGTCCAGATCGGCACCTGGGTGCTCCGAGAGGCGTGCCGCCAGGGCGACTCCCTGCAGCGGACCGTCCCGGACGCCGCTCCCTTACACATGGCCGTGAACCTGTCGGCTCGGCAGCTGCAGCGACCCGAGATCGTCCAGGAGATCGCGCAGGTTCTCCTCGAGACCGGGCTCCGGCCCGAGTGCCTGGTGCTCGAGATCACCGAGAGCGTGATGATGCAGGACATGGTCCTGTCCAATGAGCGGCTCTCCCAGTTGAAGCAGCTCGGCGTGCTGCTCGCGGTGGACGACTTCGGGACCGGGTACTCCTCGCTCAACTACATCCGTCGCTTCCCGGTCGACATCTTGAAGGTGGACAAGTCCTTCGTCGACGGGGTGAGCGATGGGGGAGAGGAATCCGCGCTCACGGCCGCCATCATCGAGCTCGCCGGGATCCTCAACCTCCGCCCGGTAGCAGAGGGGATCGAGCGGGCAGATCAGCTGGACAAGCTCTTGGAGCTCCATTGCGAGCTGGGTCAGGGGTACTACTTTTCGAAGCCACTCGCGATCGAAGGCATCGAGGAGCTCCTTCGCGCGCGCCACATGCTGGCCGCCCGGGACGCAGAGCTCACGTCCTAGAAGACTTCAGGCATCTTCTTCCGTTCGCGTGAGGATCTCCGCGTCGATCGTCGCCGGCTCCGCCCCCCGCGAGAGCAGCTGGTGACTCTCCAGGATGGATGCAGCGACGTCGACGACCTTCCTGTTAGTACGGCGGGCGTGCTCGCGG
>JBKKAE010000414.1:0-2759 GCA_046714835.1 Actinomycetota bacterium
GGGGACACCCTGTGGTCGATCGCCACGAGGCTCGCGCCCTCCACCGACCCTCGCGTCGTGGTCGACGCCATCGCTTCGGCCAACGGCGTGGATCCCGGTGCCCTCGTGCCGGGACAGCAGCTCTCCATCCCGTCCATCGGCTGACGGATCAGGTCGATGGGTTTGACCACCCAACATCCTGGGGGTACCGTGCCGGCGGCCACCACATCTTGTGGCCACACACGACATGAGATGCCCTTGGTGCGGTGCGGACGACGACCGGGTCGTCGACTCGCGGCCCGCCGACGGTGGATCTGCGATCCGCCGCCGGCGGCAGTGCGCTTCGTGCGGCCGTCGGTACTCCACGTACGAGCGGATCGAAGACGTGGGGCTCGTCGTTCGCAAACGGGACGACTCCAGGGACCCGTTCCGGCGGGAGAAGGTCACGGCCGGGATCCTGAAGGCGACCAAGAACCGCCCGGTCTCGGAGTTCCAGGTCGAGGAGCTCGTGGATCGGGTCGAGGAGCGGCTGCGTCGCAAGGGCCCTGAGGTCACCTCCCAGCACGTCGGGATCGAGGTGCTCCAGCAGCTCCGGAAGCTCGACGAGGTCGCCTACATCCGCTTCGCGAGCGTCTACAAGGACTTCCAGGAGATCACCGACTTCGAGCGGGAGCTCGGCACGCTCCTCAAGCGCGAGCCGGCCAAGCGTCGGAAGCGGTAGCCGCCCCAAGGAACGGCCAAGGAAGAGCGACAGGAACGGGTTTCCCACCACGCCTCCACTGGCGTTCCACAGCCCTCGCCGGGTACATTGCGACCCGATCCCGGATCTTCCCGGGACCACAAGATGTGGTGGTTGAAGGTGGGGGTTAGGCCCCATATGTAGGAAAATGGAGCTTGACATCAACCGACCCTGGGGGCAGTATTACATCCTTGTGATTCCACGGGTGTGATCCCTTCCCCCAGGGCTTCCTGGCACCAGGACCTGGACGGACACTTCCCGGACCGAGAGGAGGGCGACGCAGTGGCGAAGACGAGAGATGACCTGCAAGACGTCCAGGTGATCGGGGCAAGTGATCCGAAGGGGCTCACGTTCAAGAGGCATTTCTCGACGAAGGGCACCCACCCCTTCGACCAGGTCGAATGGGAGACGCGTGATGCGGTCATCCCCAACTTCAAGGAAGGCGGGAACGCCTTCGAGCAACGCGGCGTGGAGTTTCCCGTCGGCTGGTCGCAGAACGCCACGAACATCGTCGCCCAGAAGTACTTCCGTGGCCCGCTCGGCGCGCCCGAGCGCGAATCCTCGGTTCGCCAGCTCGTCTCTCGCGTTGTCGACACGATCCGCGGCTGGGGAGAGAAGAACCGATACTTCTCTACGGAGCGGGACGCCCAGGTCTTCGCCGATGAGCTCACGCACCTCCTCGTCAATCAGAAGGCGGCATTCAACTCTCCGGTGTGGTTCAACGTCGGTGTCCCCGACACGCCGCAGCAGTGCAGCGCGTGTCAGCCGTACGGAGCGCTCGTCAGCACCCCCGACGGCCTGATCCCGATCGGGAAGCTCGTCGAGGAGAACCGGATCGGCGCGAAGGTTCACGACGCCAGCGGGGTCACGAGCATCGTGGCGACAAAGGCCAACGGCGTGAAGGAGGTCCTGCGGGTCCACACGAAGTCCGGACACCAGCTCGAGGTGACCGGCGATCATCTCGTGTGGCGAACGCAGGGGATCGGGGCCGGCGGCTTCGTTCCGGCGGCCGAGCTCCGAGCCGGCGACAAGCTGCAGTGGCACCGGTGCGATTCGTTCGGTGACGGCGAGATCGATCTCGTCGAGGTGGCGGAGGCAGCGCTCGTCGGCTGGCTGCAGTCCGACGGCTCCGTCGGGCAGGACGCGGAAACCGGCTCGCTCACGATCGAAGCGATCACCGTCAACGAGGACGAGCACGTCTGGGTGAGCGAAGCCCTCGACCGAGTGTTCCCGACCGTGCCCCGACACGAGCAGATCCAGGTCACGCACGACGAAGGTCTCGAGTGCCGGCGGATCCGGCTCGACGGCAACGTGCTGGAGCCGTTCGTCGAGAGGTGGGGGCTCCGGGCGCGCGGAGTCGACATGGAGGTCCCGGAGCGGTTCTTCACGGCCCCCCTCCCCGTCGTGGCGGCGTACCTCCGCAGCATCTTCCAGGCGGAGGGCTACGTGCGCGTGCACGAGTCATCTGGCCTCGTCGCATTCGAGATGACCTCGGAGAAGCTCGTCCGAGGCGTGCAGCAGCTGCTCTCGCGCTTCGGCGTCTTCGCCCGGGTGAGCTTCAAGCGGGATCCTCGGTTCACGCAGAAGGGGTGCTGGCACCTGTCCATCGGCAACGTCGGGGATCAGGTGCTGTTCGAGGCGGAGATCGGGTTCGTTGACGCTCGCAAGACGGACAAGCTCGACATGGCGATCGACCGACAGGGGATGGCGACCCGCGACACCAAGCGCCTAGAGATCGAGCGGATCGAGCCGCTCGGTCCGATGGAGGTCTACGACATCCAGACCGAGAGCGGCGAGTACCTCTCGGGGAACCTTCGGGTGCACAACTGCTTCATCCTCGCGGTCGAAGACCACATGTCGTCGATCCTCAACTGGTATGTCGAGGAAGGGACGATCTTCAAGGGTGGGTCCGGCTCGGGGATCAACCTGTCGAAGATCCGGTCTTCGAAGGAGGGGCTCGCCGGTGGCGGCACGGCGTCCGGGCCGGTGAGCTTCATGCGCGGAGCCGACGCGTCCGCCGGCACGATCAAGTCGGGCGGGA
>JBKKAE010000415.1:0-3778 GCA_046714835.1 Actinomycetota bacterium
CGTGGCGATCGCGGACGTCACCGCGCGCGCGAAGGTCGACGTGCGCGGCCGACTCCCGCAGGCGCTTCCTCTGCCGGCGGCGACCGTCATGGCACGGATCTCGACGGAATGGGTCGTGGTGTTCGGAGGGCCGGATGCGGAAACGAGGCTGCTCCGGGCGATCGAACCCGTCGCCGGTCCCGGCGCGATGGTGACGGACGTGACCCACCTGTTCGCTGGGTTCGCGCTGGCCGGGCCCGAACTACCCACCGTGCTGGAGAGGACCACCTCGTGGGATCCCACGACCCTCGCCCCCGGGGAGGCGACCGGAGCGCCGATCGCAGAGGTCCGGGCGTTGATGGTCCGCAGAGATCTCGAGGTGCCCGTGTTGGAGGTGTACGTCGCTACGGAGTTCGCACGCTACGTTTGGGAGGCGCTCTCGGGCGTGGTCGCGGGACTCGGCGGTGCGCCGGTGGGATGGCAGGCTTTGCGCTTGGAGGGCTGGAGCTGATGCATCCGATCCGTTACTTCCGGCCCTGGCGCATGTGGCGCCACCACGAGCTCAAGGAGTCCTACGACGTCGTGATCATCGGCGGTGGGGCTCACGGGCTGGCCATCGCGTACGAGCTCGCGAAGCGTGGCATCCGTGACGTCGCCGTCCTGGACAAGAGCTACATGGGCGCCGGTGGATCGGGCCGCAACACGACGATCGTTCGTGCGAACTACCGGACACCCGAGGGCGTGGCCTTCTACAAGGAGGCGCTCAGGTTGTACGAGCAGCTTGCGCAGGAGCTCGACTACAACCTCCTGCTCTCGCAACAGGGTCACCTGACGCTCGCACACGCCGAGCGCGCCGTGATCGTCGCCCACGAGCGCGCGGAGGTGAACAGACTCCTCGGCGTCGATTCCCGCGTGATCTATCCGGACGAGATCGCGAAGCTCTGTCCGGAGCTCGACCTCTCGAACCATCCCGACTTCCCGATCATGGCCGCCCTCTACCACCCACCCGGGGGCGTGATCCGCCACGACGCCGTCGTGTGGGCGTACGCGCGGATGGCCGATCGCATGGGCGTGCACGTGCACCAGGGCACCGAGGTGACCGGCGTGAACGTCCAGGGCGGTCGCGTCACCGGCGTTCGAACGAACCGCGGTGACATCCAGACCGGCACCCTGATCTCCGCGGTCGCGGGATGGACGAGCGAGATCTGCCGGATGGCCGGCGTCGAGACGCCGATCGTCACCCATCCACTGCAGGCATTCGTCACGGAAGCGCTGAAGCCCTTCCTGGACGTGATCCTGGTCTCCGCCACCCTGCACGTCTACATCTCCCAGACGGACCGTGGCGAGGTCCTGATCGGCTCGGAGATCGAGCCGTACACGTCGTACTCGCAGGACTCCACGTTGGATTTCCTCGAGGTGACGGCCGCCCACTCGCTCGAGCTCCTCCCGATGCTCGGACGCGTGAAGCTGATGCGCGCGTGGGGCGGCCTCTGCGACGTGACGCCCGACTACTCACCGATCATGGGACTCACCGACGTCGAGGGGTTCCTGATCGACGGGGGTTGGGGCACATACGGGTTCAAGGCCACGCCGATCGTCGGCGTGACGATGGCCGATCTGGTCAACGACAACCAGGTACCGGATCTGATCGTGCCGTTCGCGTTGGAGCGGTTCTGGAAGCGGGAGCTCGTCTCGGAGATCGCAGCGGCCGCCGTCTCCCACTGAGGACGTGCCATCATTGCGGTGATGGCCACCGCCGCGCAGCCGCTCCGACGGAACACTTCGAGCGTGCACGTCGTCGCGCTGAATGACGGCATCCGCTCCGAACGCACGGACACTCTCGCCGCGGAGGAGCCGCTGGAGATCCGGGTGCAGGGTCCGGGACAGGAGCAGCGATCGGTGGCCGTGACGATGCGGACGCCGGGCGGCGACTTCGAGCTCGCCGTGGGGTTCCTGTTCACGGAGGGCCTGATCACCCCTGGGGACGTCAGCCGGGTCGCGTACTGCGACACCCTGCCCGGCGAGGAGCAGCAGTACAACATCGTGTCGGTCACGCTGAACCGGCCGTTCGACTTCGATCGGTTGAAGCGCAACTTCTACGCCACGTCGTCGTGCGGTGTCTGCGGGAAGGCGGCGCTCGACGACATCGAGGTGAGGTGTGCTCCCGTCACGGCGGGCACCAGGGTCGCGGGGGACACGCTGCTCGCACTCCCTGCTGCTCTTCGCAAGGCACAGAAGGTCTTCGAGCGGACCGGCGGACTGCACGCCGCGGGCCTCTTCTCGGCAGAAGGTGAGCTCGTATCCGTCCGGGAGGACGTCGGTCGCCACAACGCGGTCGACAAGGTCGTGGGGGAGCAGGTGCTGGCGGGCCGCGTGCCGCTCGCCGACCACGTGCTGCAGGTGAGCGGGCGGCTCTCGTTCGAGATCGTCCAGAAGGCGGCCGTGGCGGGGATCCCCATCGTGAGCGCCGTGAGTGCGCCGTCCTCGCTCGCCGTCGAAGCGGGGGACCGGTTCGGCATGACGTTGGTCGGCTTCGTCCGAGACGAGCGGTTGAACGTCTACACGCACCCCGAGCGGCTCGCCGCGTCGTCGATCAGCTGATCGCGACGCCCAGGAGCGTTCCGACGCCGTAGGTGATCGCGGCGGCCGCGGCGCCGATCGCCAGCATCCTCGCCCCCGAGAACAGGGCGCCGCGTCCGGTGAGCACGGTCATCGCGCTCCCCACCGCGAACAACGTGACCGCCGACAACCCCGCCGACACGACCACCGCCGTGTCACCGGTCGTGAACAGGAACGGAAGCAGGGGAACGATCGCCCCGAGCGAGAACATCACGAATGAAGAACCTGCTGCCGCCCACGGCGAGCCGAGTCCCTCGTGCATATCGATCCCGAGCTCCTCTCGAGCGTGTGTCTCGAGGGCGACCTGGGGGTCCTTCATCAGCGCCACTGAGATCAGCTCTGCGGTGTCGGGGTCGATGCCTTTCGCCTCGTACATCCGCGCCAGCTCACGCTGCTCCTCCTCGGGTTGTGTCGAGATCTCGTGAGCCTCCTTGTGGATCAGCTGCTCGTAGACCTCGCGCTGCACCTTCATCGAGACGTACTCGCCGGCCCCCATCGAGAACGCGCCGGCGAGGAGACCGGCGAACCCGGCGATCACGACCACCTCGCCGTCAACTCCTGAGCCCGCCACCCCGAAGATCAATGAGAGGTTGGAGACCAGGCCGTCGTTCATCCCGAAGATCGCCGCCCGGAGTGCGCCCGACTTGCTGCTCGACGAATCCTGTTCGGGACCGACGGGCCCCGGGTGCGGCCTGATCCGCGAGGTCATCCCGCACACAGTAGACGGCGGCGGCTCGACACCATCCCGCGGTTCTCCGTGCCGCCTAGAATCGCTGTCACGGTCGGAGCGTCCGACCCGAGAGGAGCGCTCGATGCCGAACGGGCTCACGCGACTCACCGAGCCGATGGTGCGCGAGGACGGGGAGCTGCGCGTCGCAACCTGGGAGGAGGCCCTCGACCGGGCCGCCGAGGGGCTGCGCGCCGCCACGGACCGGCACGGCGGCAAGGGGGTCGGCCTGTTCAGCTGCTCGAAGGCTACGAACGAGATGAACTTCGCGGCGCAGAAGTTCTTCCGGCAGGCCCTGGGCAGCAACAACATCGACAGCTGCAACCGCACCTGACACGCACCGAGCGTGGTCGGTCTGGCCACGGTCTTCGGTGCCGGAGGCGGCACCAGCTCATACGAGGAGGCGGAGCACACCGACCTCATGCTGCTGTGGGGTTCGAACGCTCGCGCCGC
>JBKKAE010000416.1:0-4131 GCA_046714835.1 Actinomycetota bacterium
ATCGAGATCAGCATCCACACGTAGGCGCCGAGCAAGATCGCGAGCGCCAGCGTCACGTTCCAGACGACACGGAGCGGCGGAACGAGCCCGATCAGGAACGAGATGCCGATCGCTTCGATCAGGAAGACGAGGACGCGGCGGCGGCGGTCGCGGACGCGGGCCCTGCGGCGTTCGACGTCGCCGACGAAGCGAGCCCCCTTCCGAGGAGTCACGATCCAGCGACCCGTGGTGCCGTTCACTTCCGCGTGTGCCAAGAACTCCATCCTACGTTCGAAATCGTCCACGGAGCTCGCCGTCGAGCGCCGTCGCGACGTGAGGGGTATCAAGAATGCGGCCCACATGATGCCGAGTGCCGCGAGAAGCAGCCAATCCAATGCGCCCAGCCTCCGCTCTGTCGTTCCCGGTTCGACACAACATCTAGGCTGGGACGGGACCGTAGCACCACATGTAGGGGTGCTCAATCACATCGATGTGATCCGAGGAACTTTTTCACAAGCGACGTGAGGCGGGCGGCCTCTCTGATCGTCGATGGACGCGCCGCGTGGGGCCCTCCCCGAACCGACGGTCACCCGGGAGCGACGTAGTCGCCCGACTTCCCACCGGACTTCGACAGCAAGCGCAGTCCGTCGATCCGAGCCGCGCGGTCGTACGCCTTCGCGGTGTCGTACAGACTGAGGGCGGCGACGGCCGCGCCGGTCAGCGCCTCCATCTCGACGCCCGTCCGATCCCGAGCCCGGACGCGAGTCCACACCCGGATCCGACCGCTCGCTTCGTCCGGCTCGACGCGCACCTGCGCACCAGTCAAGGCGATCGGGTGGCAGAACGGCAGGAGATCGGGCGTTCGCTTCACACCCATCAATCCTGCGACCCGGGCCGCTTCGATCGGATCGCCCTTGGGCGTTCCGGCGACGAGCTGCGCGCATGCCTCGGGCGTCATCGTCACCACGCACTCGGCCTCGGCCTCCCGCTCGGTGACGTCCTTCGCGCCCACCTCCACCATCCGGGCTGAGAGCTCCGCATGGAGTCGGGCACGTTCGAAGCCCTCCCCGCCGATCACTCAGTCCTCCGAGGACCGGAACAGCATGACCTGCACGTGTTCGCCCGCCGGGGCGACCTCGGTCCCGACCGGGATCATCGCCAGTCCGTTCGCCCGCGCGACGGTCGAGATCAGGTTCGAACCCCGCGCTCCGGTCGGCGTGGCGGACCAACCACCCTTGTCTCGCCTCACTTCGACGCGAGCGAACTGGAGCTTCCCGCGAGGGCCCCGGACATCTTGGGTCAGCTGGGCGGTGACCTCGGGCCGGAACAGGTGACGCCGCCCCATCATCTTCAGCATCGCGGGACGGACGAACACCTCCAGGCTCACGAACACGCTCACGGGGTTGCCGGGCAGCCCGAAGTACGGCTTCCCCTCGACGTGTCCGAATCCTTGCGGCATCCCCGGTTGCATGGCCACCTTGTAGAAGTCCACGTCCCCGCGCCGGAAGAACGCGGCCTTCACGACATCGCGCTCTCCCACCGACACACCCCCGGAGGAGATGAACGCGTCCGCTTGGATCTCGAAGCTGAAGATCGTCTCTCGCAGGGACTCCACGTCGTCGCGGACGATGCCGGCCATCACCGGCATCGCACCCATCTCCCTGAGCGCGCCGAAGATCATGAAGGAGTTGGCATCGCGGACCTGTCCGAACGACGGCGTCTCGGTCGGCGGCACGAGCTCGTCTCCCGTCGAGAGGACCACCACACGCGGCCGCGGATGCACGAGCGGCGTGGGATGCCCCGAGCTCGCCAGGAGGCCGAGCTCCGGAGCGCCGAGGCGCCTTCCGCCCGGGATCAGGACGTCGCCCTCATGCACGTCCTCACCGCGGGGCCGGACGTGCGTCCCAGGCGCGGGCCCGTCCAGCAACCGGACGAGCTCGTCTCCATCGACGACCGCGTTCTCGATCGGCACGACGGCGTCGGCACCGCCGGGGATCGGTGCGCCCGTGGCGATGTGCATCGTCTCACCGGCGCCGACGGTCCCCTCCGGCTTGTGGCCGATGAGCGCGCGTCCGACGATCTTCAGCTCGCGGGGCTGCGAGGGTGTCGCTCCGGCGACGTCGGACGCACGGACGGCGAATCCGTCCATCGCCGAGGAGGCGAACTCGGGAAGATCGTCCGAGGCGAGGATGTCCTCGGCGACCACGGAGCCGTACGCGTCGGTCAGCGCCAGACGGAGCGGCGAGAGCGGAGCGACCTGCGAGAGCACGCCGTCCCGGGCATCCTCGACGGAGCGAAGTCCTTCGGGAGCGTCGTGATCGTGGACGTGCGGCTGCGCCGACATCCGGCCAGTCTAGGCGGGGCCTTGCCGGACGACCCTCAGCTGAGCTTCTCGCGGCGCGCGAGCTCAGCGAGGTACGCCTTGAACTCCGCGCCGACGTCGTCGCGTTCCAGCGCGAGCTCGACCGTGGCACGGAGGTAGTCGAGCTTGTTGCCCACGTCGAACCGGCCCTCGAAGGTCAGGGCGTAGACCGCCTGGTCCTGCGCCAAGAGGTTGATGGCATCAGTGAGCTGGATCTCGCCGCCGTGGCCCGGGGGCGTCTCGCGGAGCGCGTCGAAGATCTCCGGTGTGAAGACGTACCGACCGATCGCCGCGAGGTTCGACGGAGACTTCTCGGGCGCCGGTTTCTCGACGATGGAAACGATCCTCACCAGGTCGTCCTCCACGGGCTCCGGCTCGATCATCCCGTAGAGCGACGCATCCTCACGAGCGACCTCGATCGCCGCCAGGACGCTCCGTCCGTATCGCTCGTGGATCTTCATCATCCGGTCGAGCAGAGGAGTCTTCGGACGCACGAGGTCGTCGGGGAGCATCACGACGAACGGCTTGTCGCCGATATGCGCCTCCGCGCAGGCGACGGCGTGGCCGAGGCCGAGCGGATCCCGCTGGCGCGTGTAGAAGATGTTCGCGAGCTCCGCGATCGCGCGGACCTGCTTCAGCTCGTCGAACTTGCCCTTCGCCTCGAGGAAGTGCTCGAGCTCGGCCGACCGATCGAAGTGATCCTCGATCGACCGCTTCCCACGAGCCGTGACCATCAGGATGTCGGTGATGCCGGCGCGAACGGCCTCCTCGACGACGAGCTGGATCGCCGGCGTATCGACCACCGGGAGCATCTCTTTCGGCGTCGCCTTCGTGGCCGGGAGGAACCGCGTCCCGAGGCCCGCGACGGGGATGACGGCGTTCTGCACCTTCACGCACGCCACGGTACTCGCGGCGCGGACGCGATGCCAGCCGGGAACAAGGCCATGGGTACACTGCCTGCTGAGGATGCCTACCTACGAGTACACGTGCCGCGACTGTGGCCACACCTTCGAGATCGTGCAGTCGATGCTGGACGAGGCGCTGACGATGTGCCCCGAGTGCGGTGGGAGCCTGCGGAAGGTGTTCGCGGCGCCCGCGATCTCCTTCAAGGGATCCGGTTTCTACGCCACCGACCACGGGAAGAAGTCGAGCAAGCAGGGCGAGTCCGAGTCCAAGGGCGCCGGCGAGAAGTCCGGTGAGAAGTCCGGACAGAAGTCGGCAGAGACCCGGGAGAAGACCGCAGCAGAAGGCAAGGGGTCCAAGGGATCGAAGGACTCCTCGAAGGGCGGCTCCTCGGAGACCACGTCGAAGCCCTCGAAGAAGGAGCCGGCGACATCGTGACGGAGGCGAGGGCGGAGATCGGAGTCATCGGGGGCTCGGGCTTCTACGAGTTCCTCGACGACACGGAGACGGTCGAGATGGAGACGCCGTTCGGCGCGCCGGCCGCGCCGATCACGATCGGCGCCGCGGGCGGTCGGAGCGTCGCGTTCCTTCCTCGTCACGGCACGGACCATCGCTACCCTCCGCACAACGTTCCCTATCGGGCCAACATGTGGGCGCTGAAGGATCTGGGCGTCACCCGCGTGTTCGGGCCCTGCGCGGCGGTATCGCTCCGGAAGTAGATCCCTCCGCGCACGCTCGTCATCAGCGACCAGGCGATCGACTTCACGAAGTCGAGAGCGAACACGTTCTACGACGGCCCGCAGACCACCCACGTCTCCTTCGCGGACCCGTACTGCCCGACCCTCCGCGAGACCCTCGTGAAGACCGCCGCGTCCCAGGGGATCGAG
>JBKKAE010000417.1:0-5728 GCA_046714835.1 Actinomycetota bacterium
GTGGTGGCGAGCGTTCGCGACCCCGAGGTCGAGGCACTCGCCACCTCCATCCCCTGGACCTCGGAGGATGTCTACGACAAGGCGTCGGCGGCGGAGTTCGTGACGTGGCGCGATGACGCCGCCGCTCGCATCCGGTCGTTCGGTGCCACCGTCATCGACGCACAACCGGGCACGCTCGCGGCGGCGGTCGCCGACGAGTACCTGCGGATCAAGTCGATGGGCCGGCTCTGACGGCGCGGGTGACGGTGCCGCTGATGGTGCCGCCCTGGGTCTTCGGCGCCGCGACGGGACGCAGGAGCAGGGTCACGTAGGCCACGGCCACGACGGCACCGAGCGCGACCTCGACCGCCGGCGCGCCGGTCCGGCCCGTGACGAACCCCTCGATCAGCGCGGCCACCAGGAACGCCGGGATCACGCCGAGGATCACGAGCACGGCGTCGCGAGCCTCTTCCCCGAGCGCCGTCCCCCTCGGCCGGTCGCCCGGGTCGATCAGCGCCCATCCCATCCGCAGGCCGGCGCCGCCGGCGATGCAGATGGCGATCAGCTCGAGGAACCCGTGGGGGAGCACGAGCGACCAGAATCGCCACCCCTCGCCGGCGGCCTGGAAGCCACCGGCGAGGAGCCCGATGAAGATCGCGTTCGACACGATCACGTAGATCGTCCCGATCCCGAACGTGATGCCGAGCGCGAAGGCGAGGAACGACACCTGCACGTTGTTCTGGAAGATCAGGGCGGACAGCGCGCCGGAGCCGACGTCGCTGGGGCTCGTTCCCTGTCCCGCGCCCCTGATCGCCTCGCGTGCGGACGACGGCAGCAGGCCGGCCTGCGCTTCCCGAGACCCTGCCACCCACAGGTCGGTCGCCAGCAGCACGACGGCCATGAGCACACCCACGACGACGATGAAAGGCAACGTCCGGCGGAACACCTCGCGATAACGCGTCCCGAAGAACCTGGCGAACGATCGAGCCGACGCAGGCGCCGCACCGTAGATCGCCCCGTGGGCTCGACCGACCAACCCGTTCAGATACTGCTCGAGCGAGGGATCGTGATACCGGGTCTGGACCTCGGCGAGATGGGACGACGCGCGCAGGTACATGACCACCGCCTCGGAGATGTCCTCGCCGGATCGGCCGCCGAGCGCCCGGTTCCCCCCGGCGGCCCGTTCCTCCAGCTGCGCCCACTCCCGCCGATGCGCTTGGATGTACGAGTCGAGGTCCATCGACTCGAGTCTAGGTGGGAGAGTGAGCCAGGTGAGCAGGCCGGAGCGAACGGTCACTCCCGAAGCCGTGAGCATCACCGTCGACGTGGCGGGCCTCGGTTCGCGGATGATCGCGTGGCTCATCGACTCGCTGATCCAGGCGGCGATCCTGATCCCGATCCTGATCGGGGTCGGCACCGGCGACATCTCCAGCATGGTCGAGGTCGTCGTGATCTACGCGGTGCTCTTCCTGATCGTCTGGGGGTACTACCCATTGTTCGAGTTCTTCGGGCAAGGACGTACTCCCGGGAAGCGGGCGCAGCGCCTGCGCGTCGTGCGCACCGACGGGCAGCCGGCGGGGGGAGCGGCGATCCTCGTTCGCAACCTGATCCGGATCGTCGACGTGATGTCCCTCCCGTTCCTCGCGGTGATCTCCATGCTCGTCACCGCACGAGCGCAGCGCCTCGGCGACCTGGCTGCCGGCACGATGGTGATCCGGGAAGGCAGGCTCATCGCGCCGGAGACGATCGCCCTGCCCGGGGGTTCGAACCTTCCCATGGTCGACGCGACCGGGTTGTCGGAGCGCGAGTACGACGTGATCCGATCGTTCCTGTCGCGACGGGCTTCGCTCGAGCCCTCCGCGCGGCAACGGATCGCCGGACAGTTGGCAGCGTCCGTCCGCGGACGCGTGGGCTCGGTGCCCGACGGGTTGAGTGACGAGGCGATGCTCGAGGCCGTCTCCCAGTCCTACCGAGGGCGATTCGGCGGTACCGCGGCGCCCGCGTAACGGCTCACGCGCCGCCGACGCCCTCGATCAGGTCGGCCGCCTTCCGCACACCCTTCTGATCCCTGATCCGGTCGCCGAGCTCGTCAAGGTTCGAGCGAAGCGTCTCGTCGGAGAGCAGACCGTCGACCGCGTCGATGAGCTCGTCGTCGGAGAAGTCGTAGGTCGCGAGACGCAGTCCGTAGCCGAGCTCGTGCATCCGCTGCGCGTTGTCGTACTGATCCCAGAACAGCGGCAGCACGACCATCGGCTTCCCGAAATGCAGCGACTCGGTGATCGTGTTGTTGCCCCCGTGGGTGATCACCAGATCGACCTCGGGGATGATGCTCGTCTGGGGCACGCGAGCCTCACCCCACATGTTGTCGGGGAGCTCAAACTCGTCCGCGCGCGGGCCCTTCGAGACGATGTAGCGGTGGGGTGTGCGTCCGAGCACGTCCACGAGCCTGCGCATCAGGTCCACGTCCGCCGATCCGAGCGAGCCGAGGGACAGGTAGACGAGGGAGTCGTCGCCGTCTTCGTCGAGGAGCGCTCCGGGCACGGACCACGGCTCCTCGGTGTCGCGGACGGATGATTCGAGACCGTGCCAGGTCGGCGCGAGTGGGTTCGTGCGGAGGTAGTCGGCCGCGTCCGGGTAGATGGAGAGATTCAGGTGCGGCGACTCGTGGATGAACTCGAGATCGGGCAGAGGCGGCGCTCCCTGCTCGATCATCCACTCGTTGAAGCCGGCCCAGAGCTCCCGATGTGTTCTGTCGTACTCGGCTCGGAACTCCTCCCAGCCCGACGGGTCGTCGACGGGATAGCCGCTGAAGGTCGGAGGCAGATCCGGATCCTTCATCTCGAGCGGGTTGCAGCTCATGATGCGCACCCACGGCGCGCCGTGCGTGAGCAGCGCCGGGAACCCGCTCACGTTGTCCTCGACGATCACGTCGGGCTGCGCGCGGGCCAGGATCTCTCGGAGCTGCGGTTCGCAGAACTTCGCCCCTTCGATCAGCGAGTCCCAGACCGGCCTGATGAACGTGTCGAGCTGCTCGATCGTCGGCCTTCGGAACTCGGGCGCGGTCTCGGTGATGAAGTTGGTCCAGAACTGGCCGGCGTCCTGGTCACCTTCTGCCGGCGGAGCGAGGTCGACGAGGTCCTCCTCGAAGCCGAGCGGTCCGAGCCGGCCCCTCCACGACGCTTCGGCCGCGAACACGACGCGGTGACCTCGCTGCTCGAGGATCCTGCCGATCCCGATGCAGTTGTTCGTGGGCCCGTAGGCGCTCTCGGGCATGAAGACGATCGTGAGCGGGTCGGTCATGCGTTGTCCTCCGCGTCCGGGATGCGTATGCATACCATTCCGCGGTGTGGGGCAGGATGTGTCGCGGCAGGGTTGTGGAAGAACGCCACGCGTCGACGCCTCCACCGGGACCTGTCTTTTTGCGGGTCGGTGAAGTCGCTACTGATCGAGGCAGGTGCCGAAGTCCCGGTCGCAGAGCCGGATCACCGTGTTCTTGTCGGCTCCCGGTACGAAGTCGTCGCCGAGGGTGGACCCCTGCCATCGCGTGACCACGCACATGGCGCTGCTGTTGCTCGGGAGCTGTCCGCACGGTCCGTTGTTGGGGTCGATCATCCAATCGAAGCTCACCTTCGTGTCCTTCGGGAGGACCGTTCCGAGCCAGGTGATCGTCCGTGTCGGCGCGTCGTAGGTGTAGTCCACGCCGGGCGTGCAGCACGGCGGGTCGTTGTTCTTGGCTTTCGTCACGACCGGATCACCGGTGATCTCGTCGGGAGTACTGCTCGGGCAACCCTGCCACCCGCTGTTCCCTGCCGTGATCGTGTTCAGGTCCAAAGTCTGGCCAATCGTCGTCCATGTGACCGGGTTGTTCATCTTGGTCTGGCACGTGCCCACGCCGCCATCCGCGTCGGCCACGGAGACGACGTCGACGATCTCCAGGAACGCGAACCCGATGATGTCGTACTTGTGGATCTGGCTGTTCTTATACACCGTCGCCTGGTCCGGAGCGCCCGCGACCGGGGCGCCGGGGCCTTCCCAGTTGATCGGGAAGTCTCTCGTCTCGCCGATCAGGTCGTGGAGCGCACCCCAGATCTGTGAATTCGGACCGCCGTTCCCTCCCACGCCACGGATGCCGCCGTCGCTGCACACGTAGGTCGGTTCCGTCCAGTTCAGAGCCACGCTCGCCGGCGTCGTCCCGTCGATCCAGTCGGTCAGTTGGGACGTTCCGCCCGACTGCGCCCCGCTGCAATTGTCGTCGATCGGGACGTTCCACCCAGCCGGGTGCAAACTGAGGAACGCGAAGTTGCCTCCGTTCAAGCGGTCGTTGTCGTACCAGAACGCGCACGTCTGCCCGATCGCCGGTGTTCCAGCGGGCGGCACCGGGCAGCTGACGGAGATCAAGCTGGTGACGACGAGCGGAAGCACGTTGTTGCTCCCCAGTCCCCAACTGGCGGTCGCCTCCGTGGTCACCGGCTTGCTCTGTTCGAATCCGATGGCCGGCGCGAAGAACAGCTCTTGCTGGCTCGTGTATTGGACGCTGACGTGACCCGATTGTTCGCCACACCCTGTCATGTCCACGATGTTGGGACCGACGACCTCGAAGCCTGTGATCTCACCGTTCTGTTGCACCTGGAAGTCGGCGGCGTCCTCGGGCGCGGCGAATCGATCGTCGGCGCCGCCGCGAGCGCATGTACGCCCCGCCGACAGGGCCGCGGCGTCGGATCCGTTCACGAGCTCCCGACGTCGCAAGTAGAGACCGCCCGTATCCACCACAACGGCAACCATGGCCACGAAGAGGACGAGCATGAGCGCCACGACGATCGCGACCGCGCCGTCTTCGCGGCGATGAACAGCGATCGGCGTCAGACTTCGCATCGGAAGCTCGCCTTGATGACCGGCTTCAAGACCATGTCGGTGACCAGGGGGATCCGGACCAGGACCCCACCACCGGGCAGGTTGGCCGTGTTGTAGACCACGGTCACGTCTGAGCCGATGTTCTGCGGCGTGCAGCGGCCACCCTCGGAGGAGTTCACTTGCACCAGGCCCGCGTGACCGGAGGGGATGGATCCGACCGAGGCGGCCACCGTCTTCTGCTGCGTCGTCGATACCTGTGCGCCCACCGCCGCCACCCTTCCGCCCTCCCGAACGCCGGTACGGATGGATTGGATCTGGAGGAACGCGATCCCGAACTCGATGATCCCGAAGAGAAGGAGGGCCAACAAAGGAAAGATCAACGCCAATTCGACCGCGGACGCGCCGTCCTCTCGACGGATGCGCTGAGAGCTGTTCGTCGCACTTCGATGGGTCAGCGTGGAGCCTTCCTCGTCTCCGAAGGCTCGCCTGAAGATCTTGTGACGCACGTCAATCGCGCCCTTTCGAACTGCGTCTAGGGGGATGACGATAGTCGTACAGCGGTATCACCCGGCGCATCCCCCAAAAGAACTACTTGCCGTAGGGAAATGGGGGTAAATCGTGCTTGCGTGGGGACCTACACTCGGCGATGTGCCTGCTCAACGACGGATGACCGGCCTGGCGGGCAGGGTGTCGTCGACGGACCTGGCCGAGTTCCTGCCGGCGCGCCGGGCGGTTGGCCGGCAGGAACCGCTCGGATCCCCCACGATCTTGGACGCCCTCGACCTCGGTCGCGGTCGATGGCTCCTCGTGCTCGAGGCCGGATCCGGCTTGCTGGCGTCGGCGGTGGCCGAGGACGGGACGCGTTTCCGTCGGGCCGGGGCCGGAGACGGCGTCGCCG
>JBKKAE010000418.1:0-3196 GCA_046714835.1 Actinomycetota bacterium
CGCGCTCCTGACGGCGACGATGCCGCCGCACCGCACCTGCGCGAGTCTCTGCGTCTGATGGACGAGACCGACTCCCCGCTCTGGCGGGCCGAGGCGCGGCTCCACGTCGCGAACACGCTCGGCCCGACCCTCCGCGAGGAGGCGATCGCGTTGGCCCGGGAGGCGAGGGATCTCGCCAAGGCCAAGGGTGCGCTCGTATACGTGAACCTGGCCCAGGGTCAACTCGAGGAACTGGGAGTCTCGGGCGAGTGGGTCAGATCGGCGTCCACCCGTCGGTCCTGACGCGCCCGAAGGGTCGTGCGAAGTGGGAGACGCCGAAGACCCATCCCTTCCTCAGGGCCAGGTCGACGAGTCCAGCTCGCACTCGCGACGCGGCCTCTGGATCCTCGTCGTGGTTCGAGGGCCAGGACGGGAAGGCGACCTGCGGCGGCACGTGGAGGAGGTCGCCGACGAGGAGCAAGGTGTCGTTCCCGTGGCCGAGTTGGATCACGCGATGCCCCGGCGTGTGACCCGGTGCGTGCCGCAGATGCACGCCGGCCACGACATCGTGGTCCTTCGGATCCAGATCGAGCATCCCGAGGTCCTCGATGGTAGCCATCGCGAAACGTCCGGTGAAATCCTCCGGCGTGCGGTGCTCGCCGAAGAAGGACCAATCCTCTGGGTGCACGTGGTAGCGGGCGTTCGGGAACCTCGGGCTCCCGTTCGGCAGGCAGGCACCTCCCGAGTGGTCGGCGTGGAGATGCGTCAGCACCACGTGACCGACGTCCTCCGGCGAGACGCCCGCCATCCTGAGCTCCTCGTCGATCGCGCTCGAGACGTCGTACGGGGGACGGCCGAAGTGCCCGATGCCGGTATCGACCAGCACCAGCCCGTCGGGATGGCGAAGCAGGAACGAATGGACGTGCCACGCCCAGCTCTTCATGTCGTCCGGCGGGAACGCCCACGGGAATCGTGCACGCTCCCCCTCCCAATCGACGTCGCGCCGGGGCATCTCGTCGTCGAGTGGCAGCGGTGCCCATCCATCGCACAGGGGGACGACCTCGAAGGATCCGAGCGTGAAGGGCTCGTGCGGCACCGGATGAGCCTAGCGACCGTGACCCGAGCGCTCGATGTCGGCGGGCTCGTCGATGTCGAGCAGCGTCCGCCGCTCCGGGTCGAGTGCGGTCCAGGTCGGTTCGTCGATCACGACGCTCGCAACCGACCCGAGGAGGTCACGCAAGCTCCGTCGCCCCGCTTCGAGGAGGGCATCCACAGCCTCGGTCGCCGGAACGGTGCGGAGCACACACGGGAGCGGCCTCTCCGTGCCTCCGTCGGCGAGCGACACGGCGACAACCCCGGTTGCCAGGCCGGCACGCAGCATCTCCAGGAGCACTGCGGGTTGGAGATCCGGCATGTCGCCCCCCGCCAGGATGATCCAGTCCGCGTTCGCGACCGCCAGGCCTGCCTGCAGCCCGCGCAGGGGTCCTTCGTCCTCGATCGCATCGCGCGCGAACGCCACCGATGCGCCGGCCGGCATCGGAGGCTCTACGGCGCCGGGTGCGAGGACGACGACCACGCGATCGCAGACCTCGAGCAGGCGCGAGACCGGGCGTTGGAGGAGAGGTCGGCCTTCGTACTCCTCGGAGAGCTTGTCGCGACCGAATCGACGGGACCGCCCACCAGCGAGCACGACGCCCGCGACGTCGCTACCGTCCCCGGCCGTCGCGTTTCCCCCGGCTCTGCACGTAGGCGAACCCGAACCGCCCCTTGATGCAGAGATGACCGTTCGTGACCGAATGATCCTCGGGCGAGGACACCTTCACGATCTCGTTGTCCTGGACGTGGACCTCGAGCTCGCAACCTACGCCGCAGTACGGGCAGATGGTGTTGGTGACGGTCTGCGCGTCCTCGTCCCACGTCCCCTCGGCGCGCATGTCGTGCTCCGACTTGAACATCAGCGCACCGGTCGGGCAGACGCCGATGCAGTTCCCGCAGTACACGCACGCCGATTCGTCGAGCGGCACGGCGAACTCCGTGGAGATCCGCGCGTCGAACCCACGGCCCGCGACCGCGATCGCGAAGGTGTTCTGCGCGTCCACGCCGCACGCCTCGACGCACTTGTAGCAGAGCACGCACCGCTCGTAGTCGCGGACGTACAGATCGTTGTCGACCTTCACCGGCTGGGCCACGGTCTCCGCGACCGCGGGGTGGGGGTCGTGGTGGTGCCCCGGCGGACGCTCGTCACGCTCCCCCGCATCCATCGGTTCCATCGCGACGCCGAACCGGGACGGATCCGCTCCGTACTCGCCCGCCCAGCGTCGCCAGTCCGTCGAGGCGAGGGTGGTGTCGACGCTCGAGTCGAGGAACTCCATCACGAGCTTGCGCGAGTGCCGCACCCGTTCCGTGTCGGTCTTCACCTTCATCTCCGGCTCGGCGCGGCGCGAGCACGCCGGCACGAGGACGCGGGAGCCCTCGACCTCCACGACGCAGACCCGGCAGGCGTTTATCGGGGTGAGGTTGCCCGCGTAGCACATCGTGGGCGTGTCCACGCCCTCGGCCCGGCAGGCGTCGAGGATCGTGGCACCGTCCGGCACGCGGACGGCTCGCCCGTCGATCTCGACGTCGATCAGCCGTTTGGGGGGGTCGAGCGGCACGGCCTGGCTCATGCCGCACCTCCGTTGAAGACGCCGAGCCGCGAGATCGCCGACTGCACGGCGTTCGCCGCCGTCTGCCCGAGTCCGCAGATCGAGGCGTCCCGCATCACCTGGGCCACCTCGTCGATCAGGGCGAGCTCGTCGCGCGCCGAGCCGATCGTCGTGCCGGCGACGAGCCTGTGGTGCGCCTCCTCCTGCCGGACCGTGCCGACCCTGCACGGGACGCACTGACCGCAGCTCTCGTCCCGGAAGAACCGAGCGATGCGGAGACAGAGATCCACGAGATCCGCGCTCTCGTCGAAGACCATGATCACGCCCGAACCGAGGACGTATCCACCCTCCCGCGCGTCCTCGAACGTGAGTCGGACGTCGAGCATGTCCGGGCCGACGAAGCCGCCGGCCGCGCCGCCGAGCAACACCGTCTTGAGGGTGGCTCGCCCGCGGACGCCGCCCGCCATCTCGATGAGGTCCCGTAAGGTCGCGCCGTGCTCCACCTCGTAGACGCCGGGCCGTTCCACGTGGCCCGAGAGACAGAAGAGGCGTGGTCCCGTCGAGCCCTCGCT
>JBKKAE010000419.1:0-2544 GCA_046714835.1 Actinomycetota bacterium
CGCCCAGCCCGACCGCGGGCGCGAGCGTCCACACCGCGATGTTCAGGATCGGCACCAGGCCGATAGCCGCGAGGATCGCCCATCCGGCGAGGAAGGCGATCGCCCGACCGCGGGGTGGCCGGACCAGCCCGCGGCCGGCGCACCACGCCGCCCAGGTGAGCCCGACCATCCACCACAAGCCGAGCGAGAGGAGCAGGGCAAGTCCCAACGGCAGCCCCAGCACCGAGATCGCGAGCGCCACCGCGACGACCGGGACGGCGAGCGCGACGAGGATCCCCCACCCCAGCGACGCGAGGGGCGCATCGGTCAGGGTCTCCGCCACCGCGTCCGCGCCTCGGGGCGCGAGGAGCAGCAGCGCGAGGCCCGTGAGCAGGACCGACACCGAGACCGCGACCGGTCCCAGGAGCTTCCCGAGCGCGACCAGAGGCCCTTCGAAGGAGAACCGGACACCGCTCCGCGCGTCTCCTCCCACCTTGGCACCGGGCCGGGTCACGATCGTCTCGCTCGAGAAGACGTCGCCGCCGACGCGTGCGCTCTCGGCGAGCCGCACGACCCCGTCGGCGGTGATCACCGACCCGTTCACCCGTCCCGTGACGGTGACCGGTCCCTCCAGGACGACCACGTCGCCGGTCGCCACACCGTTCACGGTCGCGCGCCCCGAGAAGACGACGACCTCGCCGACCCGCTGTCCGCGCGGCACGACGACCGAGCCGGCGAGGACGACCTGGTCCTCCGGCTGGATCCCCGGCGGCTCGATGCTTGGCGGCTCGATCACGGGTGTGTCCTGGGCCAAAGCCGCAGCCGGCGAGACCAGGAGGGCGAACGCCGAGACGGCGAGGGCGCGGCGCAGACGCATGCCGCGGCATCCTACCGGCGCCTTCACGCGTGTCGGTGTCACCGGGTAGCGTGTGTCGGTGACCCTCGAGGTCTTCTCCCCCGCCGTCCGCGACTGGTTCGCGACCTCCTTCGAGGCGCCCACGCGCGCCCAGAGGGACGGGTGGAAAGCGATCGCCGACGGCGACCACTCGTTGATCCTGGCCCCCACGGGGTCGGGCAAGACGCTCGCCGCCTTCCTGTGGGCGATCGATCGTCTCTCGGCGGAGCCGCCTCCGGGGGACGCGAAGAAGAGGACACGCGTCCTCTACGTCTCGCCGCTTCGGGCGCTCGCCGTCGACATCGAGAAGAACCTTCGCGCGCCGCTCGCGGGGATCCAGCACGCCGCCGACCGGCTCGGCACGCCGCTCGCACACGCGCCGGAGGTCGCCATCCGCACGGGCGACACGCCCTCGCGCGACCGGCAGCGGATGATCCGGCGTCCGCCCGACATCTTGATCACCACACCCGAATCGCTGTACCTGATGCTCACGTCCTCCGCGCGAGAGACGCTCCGGAGCGTTCGGACCGTCATCGTCGACGAGATCCACGCGATGGCCGCCTCCAAGCGCGGCGCCCACCTGTCCCTGTCGCTCGAGCGTCTCGAAGAGCTCTGCGACGACCCGCCGCAGCGGATCGGCCTATCCGCTACACAGCGACCCCTCGAGGAGATCGCTCGGTTCCTCGGCGGCTCGCTCGGGGGCACGCCGCGCCCGGTCACGATCGTGGACGCCGGCCATCGCAAGCCGATGGAGCTGCAGGTGGTCGTCCCCGTCGAGGACATGGGTGGGGGCATCGCGCTCGATGCGCGGGCACCCCGGCGCGACGACGACGCGCCCGGCGGCAGGGAGCCCGCGCACTCGATCTGGCCGTCCATCCATCCACGGCTCCTGGAGCTGATCCGCGAGCACCGATCCACGATCGTGTTCACCAATGCTCGGCGGCTCGCGGAGCGTCTGGCGGCAAGCCTGAACGAGCTGGCGGAGGAGGACCTCGTCCGCGCGCACCACGGGTCGCTCGCGCGCGAGCAACGGCTGGAGGTCGAGGACGCCTTGAAGGAGGGGCGCCTCAAGGCGATCGTCGCGACGTCCTCACTCGAGCTCGGCATCGACATGGGCGCGGTGGACCTCGTCATCCAGGTGGAGTCCCCCGGCTCCGTCGCGAGCGGCCTGCAGCGCATCGGGCGAGCCGGCCACAAGGTCGGCGAGCCCTCGAAGGGCCGCATCTTCCCCAAGTACCGCGGCGACCTGCTGGAGGCGGCGGTGGTGGCGGAGCGGATGCTCGCCGGAGAGATCGAGCACACCCGCTATCCCCGGAACCCGCTGGATGTCCTGGCCCAGCAGCTCGTCGCGATGTGCGCGGTCGAGCAGCGTGGCGTGGACGAGCTCTATGACACGGTCCGGCGAGCGGCGGGGTTCTCCGAGCTCTCCAAGGATGTGTATGTCGCGGTCCTCGACATGCTCGCCGGGCGGTACCCCAGCGACGGGTTCGCGGAGCTCCGGCCGCGCCTCGTGTGGGACCGGGCTGCCGGCACGATCCGCGCGCGCGACGGAGCCGGTCGGATCGCGATCACGTCCGGCGGGACCATCCCGGACCGAGGGCTGTACGCCGTCTTCCTCGCCGACGGCGTTCGCGTCGGCGAGCTCGACGAGGAGATGGTGTACGAGAGCC
>JBKKAE010000420.1:0-3627 GCA_046714835.1 Actinomycetota bacterium
GTACGCGGCCGCGTTGTGGAGCCCGCGCTAGCTCCGGTCCACGAAGCCCGCGATCACCGGGCACGCGTCGGTCGTCTTGGCGGCGAGCTCGTCGAGCGCGGCGAGGTTGTCGCGCACGAACTCCGGGCGGAGTACGAGATCCTCCGGTGGGTAGCCCGTGATCGAGAGCTCGGGGAAGCACACCAGCTCTGCGGCGGCCTCGGTCGCCCGGGCCGCCGCCGCCGCCATCTTCTCGACGTTGCCGGCGAGGTCGCCGACGGTGAGGTTCAGCTGGCCGAGCGCGATGCGAGGCACGACATCAGCGTAGCGCGAGGTCCTCGGGGTGCGAATGGTGGGAGGTTGGCACCGAGCGGAGGCCGACTACTCGGGGCCGCCGATGTCCACGTTGTACGCCTCCCACACGAGGTCGGCACCCTTCTGCCGGTGGCGGATGATGCGGCCGATGAACCGCTGGAGGTCGTCTCGGGCGTCCTCGAGCGTCCAGGGGAGCCCTCCGATCTCGACCTGCTCGAGTCGCGCGAGCATCTGCTCCACGGCCTCGGTGATCTCGGGGTGCTCATCGCGGAGGCGATCGATCGTCCCGGCGAAGCGCGGCGACGTGGTCACGATCTCCTCGTAGAGCCCGTCCGGCTTCTCGGTGCCGTCGACGTGCTGCTCCCAGGCGTCTCGAACGGCCGTGATCTCCTTGGTGACCAGACCGGTCCAGTCGGGGATCCTGCCGGCGGCGGGGGAGGAGATGGCGAATTCGAGCCCGACGAGCGCCTCGTGGAGTGTTCTCCGGCGCTTCGCGGCCTCTTGCAGCGCAGGCGTGCGCGGCTTCTCGGTCATGAGTCACTGTAGCCCGGGCCCGTCACCGCGCGCAATCCGTCGTCTTGACCTACCCGTAGTACTGCGGGCACGAGAAGGATCCCAAGGAGGACCCATTGACGAAGCGAAGAGGGACGGGCCTCGTAACGCTCGCACTGGCGGTCGGCTTGACCATGGGAACCACGGGTGCAGCGGACGCCGTCACGGTCGGCGTGCGGGGCGTCTTCAACGGCACCCGGTACGTCTGGAGTCCGAAGGTGAAGGACATCACCCGGGGAACTGCGGTCCGCTGGCGGGCCGTCGACGGGAGCCACAACGTCAAGTCCCGGGGCACGAACTGGAGCTACTTCCGGAACCTGCCGGTCGGGACCGCGGTCTCCCGGACGTTCAACATCCGCGGCACGTTCCGCTACTACTGCACGATCCACGGCAGCGTGTCCAACGGTGTCTGCAACGGGATGTGCGGCTCGATCCGCGTCAGCTGACGCCGTCCGAAACCCCCGAACCCGAGGTCGGACGGACAACCGCGGGTTCGTCCTTGCTCCCCTCGGCGGTACACTCCGACCACGCGGGCAGATCTTGGGGGTGGTTTCCGTCGCGGATCGATCGCTCGATGCGTCCGTCGTCCTTCGGCCCTATGTGCCGCGGCTGCTGATCCAATGGCTCGACCAAGCACCGGGGACGACGCTCCGCGAGATCGACGGCACGGTTGTGTTCGTCGACATCTCCGGCTTCACGAGCATGTCCGAGCGGCTCGCGCGACGGGGCAAGTTCGGGGCAGAAGAGGTCACGGACGTCCTTGGCGCCGTCTTCTCCCGGCTCCTGGCTATTGCGTACGGGAACGGCGGCGGCCTGATCAAGTTCGGCGGCGACGCGCTGCTGCTCCTGTTCACCGGCGAAGACCATCCCGGCAAGGCGGCTCGCGCCGCGATCGCGATGCGCCGCACGCTCCGCGAGATCGGCAAGATCGACACGTCCGCGGGGAAGATCGGCCTCCGGATGTCGGTAGGGATCCACAGTGGCACGTTCCATTTCTTCCTGGTCGGCGAGTCCCACAAGGAACTGATCCTGACCGGTCCCGCGGTTAGCCAGACCGTCCTGATGGAGTCGACGGCCACGGCCGGAGAGATCCGCGTGACCCGCGACCCGGCGGCGGCGCGGTCGCCGAAGACCCTGGGTTCGCCGCAGGGCGCGGGGTTACACCTGCGGCGAGAACCCTCCGGACTGCCGCTCGACGCCGTGGACACCGAGGCGGCCCTCACGGGTGTGGACGTGCTCTCGTGCATCCCCGTCGGGCTCCGCGATCACCTGCTGTCCGGGGCCATCGAGCCGGAGCATCGGAACGTGACGGTCGCGTTCGTCCACTTCGACGGAACCGACACGGTGATGCGTTAGCAGGGGCCCGAAGCTGTCGCGTTCGGGCTAGATGAGTTGATGACCAGTGTGCAGCGATCCGCGGACAAGCACACAGTGACCATCCTCGGGACCGACATCGATCACGACGGCGGGAAGATCAACCTCCTCGCGGGCGCCCCGCAGGCCCAGCGCGACGACGAGGAGCGACTGCTGCTCAGCCTCCGGGCGATCCTGGATGCCGAGGCGATCCTGCCGGTGCGCGTGGGTGTCAACAAGGGCCCTGTCTTCGCCGGCGACATCGGTCCTCCTTTCCGTCGGACCTACACGGTCATGGGCGATGCGGTGAACCTTGCCGCGAGGGTCATGGGGATGGCCGTCCCCGGGCAGATCCTGGCCACCGGGCCCGTGCTCGACGCGTCCACGATCGCGTTCAACGCGCTCGCCCTGGAGCCCTTCATGGTCAAGGGCAAGAAGGATCCGGTGCACGCGTTCATGGTGGGCACTCCCATCGGCAAGAAGCCGAAAGACGTCTCCCGAGAGTTCCCACTCGTGGGCCGGGACGGAGAGATGGAAGCGATCCGGCGTGCCCTCCTCGAGCTGCGGGCGGGCGCTGGCGCCGGCCGGGGCTCCGTGATCGAGCTGGTCGGCGACGCCGGCATGGGGAAGAGCAGGCTGCTGAGCGAGTTCCGGGCCGAGGCTCCCGACCTCCCGCAGTTGGTCGCCGGGTGCGAGCTCTACGAGGCGTCGGTCCTGTACCGGCCGTTCCGCCGCTTGTTCAGCCTCCTCCTCGGAACCACCGCCGCGCACGAAACGTCCGTACCGGCCGATCGGCTCCGAGAGAGCGTGGCGGGTTGGGCCCCGGAGCTTCTCCCGTGGCTACCGCTGATCGCGATCGTCGCCGATGTGGATGTCCCGATGACACCCGAGGTGGCAGACCTGGGCGAGGAGTTCAAGAAGGCGAAGGTCGAAGAGGTCACGACCGAGTTCCTCGCTCGGCTCATCGGGGAGCCTACCCTGGTTGCGATCGAAGACGTGCACTGGATGGACGAAGCATCGGCCGACCTCATCCGGCACATCGCCGGGCGCATCAGCGATCTGCGCTGGCTGGTCTGTGTCACTCGCCGGAACGAAGAGACCGGCTTCGTCGTGCCTGAGGCGCCGCGCTGCACATCGCTGAGGCTCGCGGCCCTGGGCGAGGAGTCCGTTTCCCATCTGATCGGGATCGCGACGGAGGACGCGCCCCTCTTGCCGCACGAGGTCAGAGAGCTTGGGGACCTCTCGGCGGGGAACCCGTTGTTCCTCCAGGAGCTGCTCCACGCCGCGAGCCGAGCCGGTTCCATCCACGACCTGCCGGATTCGATCGATGGGATGGTCACGGCCCAGATCGACCGGCTCTCCGGGGCGGACCGGAGGATCCTGCGCTATGCGGCCGTCCTCGGTACGAGCTTCGACGAGGGACTCCTC
>JBKKAE010000421.1:0-3915 GCA_046714835.1 Actinomycetota bacterium
TATGAACACGTTTCGCCCGAACTTCGCAAGGATCTCCGGGATGGCGTAGGCTAAATCCTCGGCTTCGAAGAAGGAGCGCCGCACCTCGGGCCTGCCCGTGGAGTTCACTATCAGCAGGCCGACGACCGTGAAGAAGACGACCGTACTGAGGACGGCGATCCAGGTGCTTCTGCCCCCACCACCCCCCAGGATCCGGGATCGGCGATCGCCGCTCGGGACACCGGGGTCGGGGCCCGTCGTTCCGTTCGGGAGGCTGATCTCCCGACCCCCGGACATGGGTGGCCTCTAGCCGGGTCTCACGAGAACGTCGGGACGCTCGTGTCGACCTCGAGCCATTCACTCTTCAGGGAGTCGAGCCGTCCGTCGTCGCGCATGGCCGCGATCGCGATGTTCGCGCATCCGACCAACGGGTTGTCCGACTCGAACGCGAGGCCGAACTGCTCCTGTTCATCACCCACGTCGGGGAACTGCCCCACGACGACGTCGGCGTAGCCATAGAAGGCCGTGGGGAAGTCGACGACCACGCCGTCGAGCTGGCCGTTCTTGAGATCCTTGAGTGCCAGGTCGAGGTCCGGGTAGGCGCCTGCTTCTTGGGTGGGCTGGACGAGCTCCTCGATCGCCTGAAGGCTCGTCGTCCCGAGCGGCGCGCCCAGCTTCAGATCCTTCAACTCCGCCAGCGTCGTTGCTCCGATCGCGGGCGAGCCCTCGTTCGCGATCAGCGCCTGGTTGACGTCGAAGTAGCCGGCGCTGAAGTCGACTGCCTTCTCCCGCTTGGGAGAGATGGAGATCTGCTGCATCGCGAAGTCGAAGTCCTTGGCCCCGGGAGCGAACGACTTGTTGAAGGTGACGGCGACCCAGGTGACCTGCTCCCCCGAGAAGCCCATCTCCTCGGCGAGCGCATACGCGAACGCGGACTCGTAGCCTTCGCCGCTGTGCGGATCGCCGGTGAAGTCACCCGATTTCCATTCCGAACCCGGCTCGCTCTCCCCGCCGTACCACGGCTTGTACGACGGGTTGCCCGTCCCGATCGTGAGGGTGTCGGGCGCGAACAGGTCCGAGCTCTGCTCCTCGGTGCAGTCGGCCGCGGTCTGCTCTTCGACAACCGAACCACTGGGGCTGCCGTTGTCGGCCGGAGGTGTCTCCTGCTCGGCGCACCCCGCCGAGAGCAAGGTCATCGCCGCGAGCGCCACGATCCACTTCCGCATGAAAGGCCACCCCCCGTTCCCCCGTGGAAGCGCGGAGCCTAGCACAGCCTCCTAGCGGCTCGGTTCCCACTTGAACGTCCGCGAGGCGGCCGCGACGCCGACGACCGCCCAGATCGCCATCACGCCGATATCACTCCACGAGAAGACGTTCGTGAGTCCCAGGTAGGAGTCCCGCATCGCGTCGACGAGGTGACGGACCGGGAAGACGTTCCCCACGACCTCCACCCAGGAGGGCGTGCTGTTGTCGAACGGGATGAAGACGCCCGAAAGGAACAGCAGCGGCAGGATGATCGCGTTGACGATGGGAGGACCCGCGTCCGCGTTGGGGATCAGGCCGGATACCGCCAACCCCAGCGCGGAGAAGCAGGCTGCGCCCACCAGGAGCGTCGTGATGAACTGCCCGAGTGCCGCGCCGGTGGGAACGGACGCGTCGTAGAACACGGCGCCGAACGCGACGGTGATCGCCACCAGGATAAGAGCGATGAGCGTGGCGTGGATCACCCGGGCCGTGAGGAACACCCAGGGCGGAAGGGGCGTGCCGCGCATCCGCTTCAGCACGCCCCCGTCGCGAGCGAACACGATCACCAGGGCGATGTTCGTGAAGCAGGCGGAGATCAGCCCGAAGGCGCCCTGCGCGGCTACGTAATAGGTGCTGGTCTTGATGACCTCGGTGCCGATCGGCACCTCGCCGTTCCCGAGGAGCGTGGTGAAGATGACCAGGAACAGCAGCGGGAAAACGAACGTGAAGAACGCGGACGCCGGGTTCCGCCAGAACGTCCTGTTGGTGTAGATCACCTGGCGGGCGAGGAGTCCCAGGTCGCTCACTCCGCGCCCTCCTCTCCGCCCGTCAGCTCGAGGTAGACGTCCTCGAGCGAGGGTCTCGTGACCTCGAAGGTCTCGAGCGAGAACCCTCGCTCGAGCGCCCAACCCGTGACCTCATGGGTCGCCCGGGTGGCGTCGTCGGTGGAAAGCTCGAAGGAACCGTCGGGCAGCGACGTCTCTCCGAGGCCGGGCGGGTCCGATGCACCGGCCGGCAGCCGGAACCGGAGCCTCGTCTTCATCGCCGCCCTGCCGCCGAGCGAGTCGGGTGGTCCCTCGGCCACGATCTCGCCGCGGTTGATCACCGCGACCCGCTGCGCGAGGTACTGCGCCTCGTCCATGAAATGCGTCGTCAGCCACACGGTCTTCCCGAGCGACGTCAGGTTCCGCACGAGATGCCAGGCGTTCCGCCGAGCGCTCGGGTCGAACCCGGTCGTCGGTTCGTCGAGGAACAGCAGCTCCGGGTCGCCGGCCAGGGCGATCGCGACGTCCAGCCGTCGCTGCTGGCCCCCAGAGAGCTTGTTCACCCGCGCGTCCCGCTTCTCGCGCAGCCCGACGACCTCGATGACTTCCTCCGTCGGGCGAGGGTGGGCGTAGTACGCGCCGTACTGATCGATCGTCTCGCGCACCGTAAGGAACGGGTCGACGCCGGTCGACTGGAGAACGATGCCGATGCGCCGCTTCAGCTCCCGCTCCCCGCGTGCGGGGTCGTGACCGAGGACCGTCACCTCGCCGCCATCCCTCGGCCGGTACCCCTCGAGGATCTCGGTCGTGGTGGTCTTACCCGCCCCGTTCGGTCCGAGGAGCGCGAACACCTCGCCGCGCTCGACGTGGAGATCGATCCCACGAACGGCCTCGACGTCGTCATAGGACTTGCGCAGCCCCACGATCTCGATCACTCGCTCCGCCATCCGGACGGAGCCTACCCCCGTCGGTCAGAGCGGTTTCCGGCCCGAGAATCCCGTGTGTTCGCTGTGGTACCAGGCAACCTGATCCTCGCCGAGCCGCCAGCAGAGGAAGACGCGGATCCCCTCCCGCTCGGCGGGGAAGTCGATCAACCCGGTCTCCGGGTCGCGCAGCAGGACGCCGCGATCCGCGAGCCAGAGGAGCTCGGCCTTCAGCGACTCCTGCGCCCGGAACCAGTCGCTCCCCTCGACGCCTCCGCCGTCGACGTCGACGGCCGACGTGATCCGCTCGCTGGTGTCGATCAGCCGCTGGCGCGCATCGCGGAGTCGCGGGAGCCGGCCTCGGAGCTCGTCCAGCTCGGCGTTGGCCTCAGCGACGGTGAAGAGCCGCTCCTCCGTCACACGCCCTCCAGGATCGCCGGCAGGTCGCGCAGGTCGCGGATGCGGGCCCCGGCATGGTCGGGGAAGCGGTCGCGGCGGTCGACGAGCACGGGGAACATCCCGAGCGCGGCCGGCGGATCCACGTCGAACTCCGGGTTGTCGCCGACGTAGGCCGACTCGGCCGCATCGACACCGGCACGCTCGAGAGCGAGCGCGAAGATCCGCGGATCCGGTTTCTCGATCCCCTCGATCCCTGAGATCACACGGATGGGGAAGATCTCGACGAGATCGTGGATACCGAACCACTCTTCGAGCCATGCCTCGAAGTTCGACACGATGCCGAGCAGGAGCCCGTCGGCTCCCAACGCCGCGATCGTCGGGCGCACGTCGTCGAACAGGACGTAGTTCTCCAGCCGCGTGAATTCCCGGTAGAGGATGGTGGCCAGTCCGTCGACCGGTTCGACCCGGAGCTCCGCGAGCATCCGGTCGTAGACGGACGTCCAGAACTCGCGGGAACGTTCGGGTGACGTCGTCCACATCGATCCGTCACGAGCGGCTTCGGAGAACCTCGCATAGATGTGCGCCGACGCCTCTCGTACGTCGCC
>JBKKAE010000422.1:0-3342 GCA_046714835.1 Actinomycetota bacterium
GGCCTCGCCAGGTCGCGCAACACCGGGTCTTTGGCCAGTGCCGGCGCGAGCGCGATCAACCCAAGCGTGCCGGCGGCGCCGCCGACGGCAGCGGCCGCGTCGTGCACGTCGTTCTCCCAGGATTGCCCCGCGGGCTCACCGGGCGGGGGGAAATTCGACCGACGATCGCGCCGGAAGAGGCCGGCCACGATCGTGGCGAGCCCCGCGACCCCGATCAGGGTCGGACCCGCGCCGGCCCGCGGGCCGAGCCTTCGGTCCACCGCGGAGGCGAACGCCATCGTGCAGCCACCGAGCGCGACGAACCCGGCCGTCATCACGAGGGGGTCGTTCGCATCCTTCGCCGCGAGACCGCTGATGTGCTCGTGCCTGAATCGATACTCGTCCTGGCGGCGCTGCGCGACGAGCCAGGCGGTCGTGAACGCGATGGGCCCGAGCACCCCGCACAGCGCTCCGAAGCGCCCTCTGCGCGACATGCCGAGCATCGTAGAGGCCATGAGCACGGTCCGGACCCGCACCGTGCTGGTAGCCTTGTCCTGCAAACATGACGCTGACCAAAGAAGCCAAGAAAGAGATCATCCAGGAGCACGCCCTCTCCAGCGGTGACACGGGATCTGCCGACGTGCAGGTCGCGGTGCTCACGCGGCGCATCGCCGAGCTCACCGAACATCTCAAGACCCACAAGCAGGACCATGCCTCCCGGCGCGGTTTGCTGAAGATGGTGGGACGGCGGAGACGGCTCCTGGAGTACATCAAGCGTGAGGACATCGATCGCTACCGGGCACTGATCGCGAAGCTCGGTTTGAGGCGGTAGCGATCCACGCAGCAAGAGGAGTGATGCCAACGACCCACTGACCGACCCCATCGGAGGCGGAGGAGCCCCATCAAGGTCGGTTCTCAGTCGCGGACCCCCGGACGGCGCGCAGCGCCCAGAACCCTGCGCAGCGCCCAGCACCACACGCCGGAGGCCCACCACTGACAACCGGCCCGCCGCCTCCCGCAGCCGCGGCGCCACGAAGGCGCCGCCCACAACAGGAGGTACACGGCCTATGGCCACCAGCATGTCACGGCAGATCGGCACCAAGGATCTGCTCCTCGAGTCCGGCACGTTCGCCAAGCTCGCCGACGGCGCCGCCGTCGCTCGCTACGGCGACACGATGGTGCTCGCCACCTGCGTGAGCTCCAACCCCCGCGAGGGGATCGATTTCTTCCCGCTCACGATCGACGTCGAAGAGCGGATGTACGCCCGCGGCAAGATCCCCGGCAGCTTCTTCCGTCGCGAAGGACGTCCGTCCGAGACGGCGATCCTCACGGCGCGCCTGATCGACCGTCCCCTGCGGCCGTCGTTCCGCGAGGGCTATCGTGACGAGGTCCAGGTCGTGATCACGGTCCTGTCGGTCGACATGGACAACGCCTACGACATCCCCGCGATGAACGCGGCGTCGCTCGCGGTCGGGATCGCGGGTCTGCCCTTCGACGGTCCGGTCGGTGCCGTACGCCTCGGCCTGATCGGCGGCGAGTGGACCGTGAACCCCACGTTCTCCGAGCTCGACGAGGCGACCTTCGACATCGTCGTGGCCGGCTCGAAGAACGACCAGGGCGGGATCGACATACTCATGATCGAGGGCGAGGCGCCCGACATGACCTGGCCGCTCCTGGCGGCCGGGGAGGGCGCCACGGCTCCCACCGAGGAGGTCGTCAGCCAGGGCATCGAGCGGGCGAAGGAAGTCATCGCCGAAGTCATCGAGTTCCAGGAGGAGTTCCTTGCGGCGGTCGGCGTGAAGCCGTCGGACTTCGAGCCTCACCCGTTGTACCAGCACGATCTCTGGGAGGCGCTCGAGTCCTTCGCGAAGGACAAGGTCCTGGCCGCGCTCGTGCCCGACCGGAAAGAGCGCGAGGCCAACATGTCGGCCCTCAAGGACGAGGCCAAGGCGCATCTCGCGCAGGTGCTGGGGGAGGAGACATTCTCACAGCGGAGCGAGGAGTTCTCACCGGCCTGGAAGTCGCTCGAGAAGAAGGTCATGCGCGAGCGCGTGATCGCGGACGGGGTCCGGCTGGACGGTCGCGGGGCGAAGGACATCCGTCCGCTCTCCGCGCACGTCGGTCTCTTGCCTCGGGCTCACGGATCGTCGCTGTTCGAGCGGGGCGACACCCAGGCTCTGAACGTCACGACGCTCGGGATGCTCAGGATGAACCAGATGATCGACACGCTCGATCTCGAGGACTCGAAGCGGTACATCCACCATTACAACTTCCCGCCGTTCTCCACCGGTGAGACGGGCCGTGTCGGCTCGCCCCGCCGCCGGGAGATCGGTCACGGGGCGCTGGCCGAACGTGCGCTCGTCCCCGTGATCCCCTCGGAGGAGGAGTTCCCGTACGCGTTGCGACTGGTGTCCGACGTTCTGGCCTCGAACGGCTCGACTTCGATGGCCAGCGTGTGTGCATCCACGCTCTCGCTGATGGACGCTGGTGTGCCGATCAAGGCGCCGGTGGGCGGGATCGCGATGGGCATGATCGCGGAGGACGGCACCTACGTGACCCTGACGGACATCCTCGGTGCCGAGGACGCGCTGGGCGACATGGACTTCAAGGTCGCCGGTACGCGCGAGTTCGTCACGGCGATCCAGCTGGACATGAAGGTGAGCGGGATGCCGGCCGAGGTGCTCGCCGGAGCGTTGGAGCAGGCTCGCGAGGCTCGCTTCACGATCCTCGACGTGATGGAGGCGACGATCCCGGCTCCGCGCGACTCCGTGAACCCGATCGCGCCTCGGATCATCACGATCCAGATCCCTGTGGACAAGATCGGCGAGGTGATCGGACCGAAGGGCAAGCGGATCAACGAGATCATCGCGCAGACCGGCGCCGACATCGACATCCAAGACGACGGCACGGTGTTCATCGGCTCGCACGAAGGCGAGGGCGCCGACGACGCCGCTCGGATGATCGACGAGATCGCGAACCCGCGGCCCATCCTGCAGGGGGAGACCTACGACGGGACGGTCGTGAAGACGACCACGTTCGGTGCGTTCGTGAACCTCGTGCCCGGCCGAGACGGTCTCGTGCATATATCGAAGCTGGGGAAGGGCAAACGACTCAATTCCGTGGAGGAGGCCGTGAGAGAAGGCGACAAGCTCACGGTGGTGGTCGAGGACGTCGACGCACAGGGCAAGATCAGCCTGAAGCCGGCCGGTCCCGAGTGGGAGGTCCCCGAAGGCGAGCGGTCCTCCGGCGGTGAGGGTCGCGGACCGCGCGAACCCCGCGAGCCGCGCGAGAACCGCGAGCCGCGTGAGACCCGCGAACCGAGGAACGGGGCCGACGGTGGGCCGCGACGACACGGCCGACGGT
>JBKKAE010000423.1:0-3452 GCA_046714835.1 Actinomycetota bacterium
AGATCTCCTGGATCGCATCCGTGGTCTTGGTGACCGCGTTGTTCTCGGCCCGTAGCTCGAGCGGACCGCCGCCGACGTTGCCGATGGTGTTCGCGAAGAACAACCGTCGCACGGGCGTCCCCTTCCCGGTGATGACCAGCCGGACCCCCCAAGGCGCCCTCGTGACGAGATCTGGATAGTGAGGTTCGCCGGCCGGGAGGGCAAAGGCGGACGAAACTGCAGGCCACCGGCGCGCCAGGGCGCCCCAACATGTCTTCGAGTCGTTTCGCCATCTTCGGACCCGCGCCGTCCTCCTCGTGCTTGACGAGGTTCCTGCGGGGCCCATATGCCTTGCACAGCAATGGACCCTAGCACTCGACCATGCTGCGTATCAAGCCGCCCACGACCAGCAGTTTCAAGTTTGTCAAACGGATTCTGTTGCCCAGAACGTTGCCCGATTTGATAACCAGAACGTTGCCCGATTTGATAAATAGACCGCCCTTCGAGAACTGATCTGTCGAGCGGCGTGCCTCCTGCACGTACGAACGAGGCTGCGACGAGGTGCGTTGGCCTCGGGGCCAGGGATAACATCGGCACGTGCTCATCTGCTCTTCCTGCGGCACCGAGAACCCCGACGCGCAGAAGTTCTGCGGGGAGTGTGGGGCCGGACTCTCGGCACCGAACGAAGCCCGTCGCCGGTTGGTTACGGCTCTCTTCTGCGACCTTGTCGGTTCGACGGAACTCGGGGAGCGACTTGATGTCGAGACCCTCCGCAAGGTGCTCGACCGCTACTTCGACGCCATGCGCGCAGCGATCCGGCGGCACGGGGGGACGGTCGAGAAGTTCATCGGGGACGCCGTGGTGGGCACCTTCGGCGTGCCTGAAGTCCATGAGGACGACACGCTTCGCGCCGTGCGGGCTGCGCTCGAGATGGGAGAGGCCGCCGCCGAGCTCGACCGAGAGATCGACGATCCCGAGGTCCGGATTCTGGTGCGGATAGCGATCGACTGCGGTGAGGCGTTCGCCGACGAGCCTTCGGCAGCGCAGGGACGGATCGGGGGCGATGTGTTCAACACGGCCGCCCGCTTGGAGTCAGCGGCGGAACCGGGGGACGTGTTGGTCTCAGCGGCGGCCGAGCGGATGCTCCGCGGGCGCGTGGATCTCGTGCCCCTGGATGCGATCGAGCTGAAGGGCAAGGCCGAACGAGTCCATGCCCACAAGGTCGTGGCAGTTCGTGCGGTACCGGCCCGGATCGAGACGCCGCTGGTCGGACGCGACCGCCCGCTACGAATGCTCGGGGAGGCGCTCGAGGACGCGATCGACAACCGCGCGTGCGTGCTTGTGACGGTGCTCGCTCCGCCAGGTGTGGGCAAGTCTCGCCTCGCCACCACATTCGCGGACGCGGTCGGCGAACGGGCGACGGTCCTGGTCGGCCAGACCCCGTCGTATGGCGTCGGCGTCACCTTCGCGCCGCTCGTCGAGCTCCTCTCACAGGCCGCTGGACGACCTGGTGGGGACGCCGAGGAGGTCGCGACGGCGCTGCGCGAGCGGGTGGCTTCTGAACCCGACGGGCCGGCCGTGAGCGATCGCATCGCTCAGGTCCTAGGTGTCGGCGAGGCGCTCGCGTCCGACGCTTCCTGGGCGGTCAGACGCCTGCTCGAAGTCGTCGCTTCCGAGCGGCCGCTCGTGGTGGTGCTCGAGGATGTGCATTGGGCAGAGCCGCCGATGCTCGACCTGGCCGATGCGGTCATCGAGCGCGTTCACGGTCCCGTGCTCTTCTTGTGCCTCGCGAGGCCTGAGCTCCTCGAGCAGCGTCCCACTTGGGCGGCCGGCAAGCCGCGAGCGCTCACCACGACCCTTCCCCCACTCTCGCCGGAGGATGCCCGGCGGGTGGCGGAGCTTCTACTTGGGCCGCAGACCCCAGCGGCCGTTGTCGACCGGGTGTGCGAGACCGCAGAGGGGAACCCGCTGTACCTGGAACAGCTCACGGCGATGCTCGCGGATCGCGGGCTCCTCGTTGACGGTCGTTGGGTGGGGGGGGACGACCCCGACGTCGAGATCCCCGTGACCCTGCAGGCGCTCCTCGCAGCGAGGCTCGATCGCCTCGAACCCCTGCTCCGCCTGAGTCTTGAGCGGGCCTCAGTCGAAGGCCGCCGGTTCCGGATCGCGGCGCTCCGCCCCCTCGCCCCGGAGGTGAGCCCCGACGAGGTCGTGGGTGCGATTGCCTCACTCGAAAGGAAAGGTCTCGTCCAGCCGGAGGACGAAGCCCGCGGTCGGTGGCGCTTCGCGCATGCGCTCGTCCTCGACGCCGCCTACCGAGGCCTCTCGAAGGAGCTGCGAGCGGATCTGCACGAACGGCTCGCTGACTGGATGATCGAGGAGGACTCCGACCAGGCCGACGTCGACGAGTCGGTCGCGCGGCACCTCGAGCGCGCGCTGCATCTGCGCGAGGAGCTCGGCGCGCGAGATGAAGGATCGGCGGCCCTCGCGGGGCGCGCCGGTGAGCTCTTCGCGACGGCGGGGTCTCGGGCGTTCACGGCGCTCGACTACATCACGGCCCGCGATCTCCTCGGCCGGGCGGCGGTTCTCCTCCCTGAGCAGTCCCCACGACGCCTCGATCTCCTCCCGAACCTGGGAGCGGCCCTCGCGGATTCGGGCCGAGCTGAGGAGAGCGATGCGCTCCTGTCGGAGGCCGTGGATCAGGCGCACGCGACGGGATCGGAGCGCGATGCGCTCCGGGCATCCGTGCAGCTCCTATCCAACCGCATCTACCGCTCATCGGATGAAGCGGAGATCGAGTCCGCATCCGTGGAAGCGCGCCGTGCCTTCGACGTGTTCGAGGCCTCGGGTGACGAGATCGGTATGGCCGAGGCGGCGACCGTGGTGATCAACCTCGAGTACGTGCGTGCGCACTGCGACGAGGCGCAGCGGTGGGCGACGAGGGCGATGTTCCGTGCGCTCGCCGCCGGTCGCCCGAGGGAGGCGACCCAGGCCGCCGGCGACCTGGTCGGGTTGGCGCTCGTAGGGCCCGTCCCGTTCACTCGATTCGCTGCGGATGCCGAGGAACTGCTCACCGCTCGCGATCCCATCTCCGATAGCCCGGGCCATGCCTTAATGGCGGCGGCTGCGCTCGCGGCGGGCGACGAAGCCGGGTTCCGTGAGCACGAGGAGCGGTGGCGCGACGTCGTCGACCGCCACGGGCTGGCATGGCTCGCCGCGGCGCACGGGATGGAGATCGCCTTCGTGGAGCTGTGGGTGGGCCGAGCGGAGGCCGCCGAGCGGCGGCTCCGGGAGGCGCAGCAGTTCTTCACCCAGATCGGCAACGTTTGGTACATGAGCGTCGCCAACGAGTACCTGTGCGAAGCGGTCTACGCGCAGGACCGACCGCGTGAGTTCCTCCGTCTCGCAGACGCGTTCGCAGCCTCCTCGCTCATGACCGACCGTCACAACCTCGTCAAGCGTCAGGTGGTGCT
>JBKKAE010000424.1:0-2799 GCA_046714835.1 Actinomycetota bacterium
TCACACGGTTGCCGCGCGTGCCGCCGGCAAAGAGCTGCTGCTCGAGATGGGCGGCAACGGGCCGCTCGTGATCTGCGAGGACGCCGACCTCGACGCCGCGGTCGACGCCACGCTCACCGCCTGTTTCCTCAACGCCGGCCAGAGCTGTACCGCCGGCGAGCGGATCCTCGTGCAGGAAGACGTGAAGGACGACTACGTCGCCCGGCTTTCGAAGGCGATCGAGGAGCGGATCCGGCTCGGCGACCCGTTCGACGACACGACCACGATGGGCCCGATCAACAACGAGCCGACGGCGAACAAGACGGAGCGCCACGTGACCGATGCGCAGGAGCGTGGGGCGACGCTCGTCGCCGGCGGTCATCGCGCGCCGTCTCTCGGGAGTGCTCTGTTCTTCGAGGCCACGGTCTTGGACGCGGTGACCGACGAGATGGCGATCGCGAGGGAGGAGACGTTCGGGCCCGTCGTGCCGGTGAGCGCGATCCGGGATGAGCAGGAGGCGATCGACCTCGTGAAGGATTCGCCCTACGGGCTGCTCTCCGCGATCTTCACGAAGGACCTCGGGCGGGGTCTGCGCTTCGCGGAGGCGGTGCGCACCGGCTGGGTGAACATCAACGAGGGAACGAACTACTGGGAGTCCCACTTGCCGTTCGGCGGTCGGGCGGGATCCCAGAGCGGCGTGGGCCGCGTGGGCGGACGCTTCTCGATGGAGCGCCTGACCGAGCTGAAGACGATCGTCGTCAACATGGGATAGGGGGACCTGCCGGTGGCCGGGCCTCGGAGCGGAGGAGCCACCCGGATCTTCTTCGCTGCGGACATCCACGGGTCGCAGATCACGTTCCGGAAGTTCCTCGCGGCCGCGGACTTCTACGGCGTCGACGCGCTCGTCTTCGGCGGCGACCTGATGGGAAAGGTCCTGGTGCCGATCGTGCGACGGAACGGCGGGTTCGAAGCCACCTTCCAGGGGCGCGACGAGCGCTTCGAGCCCGACGGACTCGAGCAGTTCACGCGCGCCGTCGAGCAGCCCGGCTTCTATTGGAAGGTGTTCGAGCCGGACGAGTACGAGGCAGTCGAGGCGGATCCCCTCGCGAAGCACGGCCTGTTCCACGAGCTCGCGACGACGCGGCTCGCCGACTGGATCGAGCTGGCCGAGGATCGTCTGGCCGGAACCGGTATCCGGCTCTACATGACCGGAGGCAACGACGACGAGCCGGCCGTGTTGGAGACGCTGGACCGGCACGAAGGTGACCACGTCGTCGCGAGCGAGGGGCGTCTGGTCGAGCTGGACGGCGAGCACACGATGATCACCGTCGGGCTCTCGACCTTCACGCCGTGGGACACGCCTCGTGAGGCCAGCGAGGAGGAGATCGCGCGGACGATCGAGGCCTCGGCCGACCTCGTTCCCGACATCGGTCGCTGCGTCTTCAACCTCCACTGTCCACCGAAGGACACGCCGATCGACACGTGCCTGAAGCTGAAGGTGGTACCGGGCGAGCTGCCGCAGCCGATCCGGGAAGCGGGTCGGTTCCTGACGACGGGCGGTGGCAGCCAGGCCGTGAAGGAGGCGATCGAGCGGTACCAGCCGCTCGTGGGGCTGCACGGCCACATCCACGAGTCGGGGGGCCGCTTCCGGATCGGCCAGACCCAGACGTTCAATCCCGGAAGCGAGTACGTGCAGGGCGTGCTGCACGGCGTGATCGTGTCGCTGAAGCGGGGGAAGCTCGCCTCCTATCAGCACACGCAGGGATAGAGGCGTTCGGTAATGTCGGCCACCTCATGAAGGATCGGGCGCAGCTCGTCGTCATCGGGGCCGGGATCGTCGGCACCAGCGCTGCGTATCATCTGGCCGAGCTGGGTGTGACGGATGTCCTCGCGATCGATCAGGGGCCGCTGTTCGAGACCGGAGGGTCGACCTCGCACGCGCCCGGGCTTGTCTTCCAGACGAACGGCTCGCGGACGATGTGCCGCCTGGCGCAGTACTCGGTCGACCTCTACTCCGGGCTCGACGTGGACGGGCAGCCCGCCTGGTACGGCGTCGGCGGTATCGAGGTCGCCACGACGCGTGAGCGGATCGACGAGCTGAAGCGTCGCCGTGGGTATGCACGCGCCTACGGGATCGAGGGGACGGAGCTCCTCACGCCCGAGGAGACCGCGGAGAGGATCCCGATCCTCGACCCCGGTCACATCCTGGGCTCGTACCTCGTGCCCTCGGACGGGATCGCCAAGGGCACCCGGGTGGTGGTGGCGCTCGCGGCGAGGGCCGAGGCGAAAGGCGTCGCGTTCGAAGGCGGTGTGCGCGTCACCGGCTTCGACATCCGAGACGGCCGGGTGCACGGGGTCCGGACCGAGCGGGGGGACATCGAGTGCGAACAGGTCCTCGTCTGCGCCGGGATCTGGGGGCCGACGATCGGTCGGATGGCCGGCGTCCCGATCCCGCTCGCGGTGGTGCAGCACCAGCTCGTGTGGACCAAGTCGTTGCCGGAACTCGCCGCCGACGCGGATCAAGAGGTGGTCCATCCGATCCTCCGGCATCAGGACCTGTCGCTGTACTTCCGGCAGCAGGGCGATCGCTACGCGCTCGGCAACTACCGGCACGAGCCGATCCTGTTCGAGCCGGACGACCTCCGCCCCTACCGTGAAGGCGAGCTGCAGCCGAGCGTCGAGCCGTTCACCCCCGAACACTTCGAGGTGGCGTACGAGGAGAGCACGCGCTTGCTCCCGCCCGTGAAGGACATGCTCGACGAGTCGACTGCGATCAACGGCATGTTCTCGTTCACCCCCGACATGGGATCGGTCGTGGGC